>NZ_REHJ01000009.1:0-50627 GCF_003692825.1 Lactobacillus sp. ESL0228 | reverse complement strand
ACTTGGAAGACGATCAATCTTTATTAACTAGTAAACAATCGTTGGAATAATCATTGCAAGATGATTAGTTGTGTATGAAAAATATGTATTTGAAGGAGGAACTTCAAAATGAAATTAACTAAAATAGTCAGTATGGTAATGACAAGTGCCACGGTCTTATCGACTGTAGCTGCCGCTACTCCGGCCATTACCCAGGCTACGTCGCAAGAGGGTATAGCTGCGGGAAATAAATTTAATAATGGCCGGACCTTACCTGATAACGGAAGAAGTAAAGTAGGAATTACTTTTGGAAAAGGCAGCGGTACTAATCCTGGCGGCGGCGGTACTAATCCTGATAATCCTGGCGGCGGCGGTAATCCAAATAAACCAGATGATGGCAAGGGTTCAAATACTGATCCTGGCGATGGTGACCACAATGGTGATGGTACCCTCAAGCCAATCGGCTACTTACGTCTGCAACATGTGCCAGAAGTACTCGATTTTGGTAGTTATACTGCGTTTAATTCTGCCAACCCTGTCTTTACCGCAGCTGGTACGAACTTAAATGATACCGGCAATGATGTACATCCTGGATATGCCGGTGCAGATAACCAGACCCCGAAGCTTTCTACCACTGATCCTAATTTAAGTGGTGTTAATGGTAAGACTTGGTTAACAGTGGTTGATAAGCAAGATAAGCGTACAACTACTGATGGCAAGAATGATAAGTATACAGGTAGTTGGCAATTAAAGGTTAAAGCCGATGGTCCGCTGACTACTGGTAGCGACGCTAATGCTAAAACAATTGCTGGAGCTACATTAACCTTTAAAAATACGAAAGAGAGCACAACAGATAAGCTTTTTGACTTAACGGGGAATGAGGCCGATAAAGGGTATGAAACTTTTACTCCCTTAGTAAATCTTCCTGTCTCTGATTTTACGGTTAACTTAAATTCTAGTAGCACTGCAGTTCAGATTGGAGAGGATAAAGGACCAAATTTATCTGGTGGAGCCTATGTTTTTGCTTGGGATCCAAGTGATATCAAGTTGACTTTACCAGCAAGTGCCAGTGTTGATGCAGGAACTTATACGACTTCATTAACTTGGACTTTATCCACAGGAATTCAATAAACTTAAGATTTTGTCAAGATACTTACTAACTAACAATTAAGTAATATATCTCTGCACTAATACCTACAAGTTTTAACTAATTTTCTTAAATTAAAGTTTAAGGAAATTCTGTAGAAGTTTGTTGTTAGGCAACAATAATAATGATTTTATAAAAGGTGCTCAAGCATAAAGCTTGAGCATCTTTTTTTGTTTAATTAGGATTATAAAAAGGCAGTAGACAACTCTAGGTCTACTGCCCTTTACTTATTGTTGCTAAAATAATTATTTCGCTAAGGCGCCCATTGGATCCCATGGCAAAAGTTGAATAGGATCTTTAGCCCCTTCATCAAATTCGGTCTTTAAAGTATCAGAGAGAAACTTTCTGTTAATCACCGCTTGGTATACAAAAGCATCAAACCAAGTATCACTCATTACAAAGTAACCTTTAAAGCCGGGCTTTTCACCCCAAGAGTTTTCAATTTTCCATTTAGTTGGTTTTCCTTCAACTAAATCAACCCCAGTAATCACCATGGCGTGATCCATCATGCTTTCGCCAGAATCAAGTTTGTCGCCCTTTGACATTGACATATCAATATCAAATAATTCATCGCGCTGGTAAATCTTGGTATCAAGCAAGCCTAGTTGTCTTTCGGAATCTTTGCCCACATTTGAGCCAAACCAAACAACTTCACCACCCTTTAATTGTTGGATGATTAAATCTTTCATTTCAGAAATTTCTAAGTTCATGTGCCTTACTTGACGACCACCGACAATATTGCCAAGGTATTCAACAGAAAAGACTTTATGATATGGCTTATCAGTTGTTGGTGAATTAATAATTGATACGTGGTCTTCAAGATTCATTCCGACATACTTATCGAAGAATTCTTTTGGTGTAAGATCTGCTTCGCGGTGATAGTTGCCATCATCATCTTTGTATTCAAAGTCAAATTTCTTTGGTGGCATTCCTAATGAAATAACAAGAACTCTGAAAACATCATTCAAAAATTCATTCTTGCGAGCAGTAACTTCATTTTCGGTTTTACCACTATTAATCATCGCGCGCAAAGCTAACCCATCTTTACGTAAAAGAGTATTCAAAGTGTCATTCAAGGCACTTGAACTAGTGGCATTAGCTGTTTCGGGATAAACTGCTTTAGGTACAATACCGTATTTTTCGATTAGGCCGCATAGCATATCCCATTGCCCACCATCTTGTTGTGGAGTTGCAAACAAGAAGCTAACTTTCCGATCTCCTAAAGGTTTATCGGCAGTAGCAATTACGTTTTCAAAGAACCAGTTAGACTTTTCGAATTTGTCCCAGAAGTTAGTGTAATTTTGGGATAATTCAAAGTCTTTAACTTTGTATTCTTTTTGTAAAGGGTGACGCATGGTATTTAAAGCTGAAAACATCCAGCAGCGACCTGATTGTTTTTGGTCAGCGGGTTTACCTGTATCAATTTCGATAGAAAAAGTTGGCTCGAGGTCAATCTTTGATTGCAAATTTTGACTAGCCTTGTAAATGCCATTTTGTTGGGCAGCTCGGCTAGCAATGTTAATGCCAGGGTGCTTGTCTAGATCAGCAGCAAAATTAGCAATTGCTTCATTGGTGATTTCTTTTGTCATAAAATGTTTCCTCCTTAAAGTTAATTACTTCTATTTTAGCCTAATGCACGTGAGTAGTCTAATATAGAAAGTTTGATAATTATTTGCTATAAGGCTTGTGATACCAAATTTTATCAAATTCTGAATGTTGGCTAAAATAGGCGATGACTTGTGGGTCAAGTGGCCACACTGGTATTTGAGATTTTTGAGCAATTTCCATTACTACTTTCATCTGATCGTGTAAAATTTGTTTACTATTTACATCGGGGTTAATAAATAAGTGATTCATTACCCAGACTGGTCCAGTTTGTCGGTTAATTTTGTCCATTGACCACCGGCAGATTAGGCGATTATTATCGTCGTTAACTTGAAAGGCTTGATGGGGATTATCAATATCGAACATGGCATTTTCCTTTTAAAATAACTTATTTTTACGTATTTAATCATATAGAAGATTTCTGAATCTTTGTAATCTATTGTAAAATAAATATTAGTGTTTTAAAGGAGATAAAATGAAGAAAAATCGTGGCTTTGAAGTCGTATCTAAATATCAAGATCAAAAAATCATGTTACCAAGACGGCAAACACTTGCAAGTGCAGGCTATGATTTAGAGGCGGCTAAAGATATGGTAGTTCCGAGTATTTGGCGTCTTAATTTTGTACGCATTTTTCGTTTATTGCGTAATGGTCATCAACTTTATGAATCTGATTATGAGCTTGCTGATGAAATTTTACGACCAATATTAATACCAACTGGAATCAAGGCGTATATGCCTGAAGATGAAGTTCTGATTTTGGCAAATCGCTCATCTAATACTTTTAAACGTAGCTTAAGTTTACCCAATGGAATTGGAGTCATAGACGCAGATTACTATAATAATGAGAAAAATGAGGGTGAAATTTTCGTTCAAATGCTTAATTACGGTATCAGACCAATTAAAATTCACAAGGGAGATCGCATTGCCCAAGGTATTTTTATTAAATACAACAAAGTTGATAATGATTTGCCAGTCGATCGTCAAAGATGTAACGGCTTTGGTTCAACAAATGAGAAGGAGGACTAATGGGAAAGATTAAAACTAAGTATAAATGTCGTTCATGTGGCTATATTTCTGCTAGTTATTTAGGGCGTTGTCCTAATTGTGGGGCATGGAATCAGTTTGAAAAAGAAACTGAAACATTGCAGACACGATCAAGTAAAGGTAGTCCCAGTAGACTCATTAAGCAAGCTGGTGGCAGTGAACCGATTAAAATGGATCAGGTAAAAGCAGAAAAAGAAGAACGTATTCAAACTAGCATGGGTGAATTAAATCGTGTCCTTGGAGGCGGGATTGTACCTGGATCACTTGTTTTGATCGGTGGAGATCCAGGGATTGGTAAATCAACATTAATGTTGCAAATCATGAGCGAGTTATCGCATCAGCATAAAGTGCTTTATGTTTCAGGAGAAGAGTCTGCAAATCAGATTAAGTTGCGTGCTGATCGTTTAGGGTTAAAATCTAGCGAAATGTTACTATATCCTGAAACCGATATGGAAGATATTAGACGTCAAATTGATACCATTCATCCCGATTTCGTAGTTATAGATTCAATTCAGACGATGAATGAGCCAAGTCTTGATTCAATGACGGGTTCAGCTTCACAAGTGCGAGAAGTAACAAGTGAATTAATGAAGATTGCTAAAGTTGATGCAATTACGGTTTTTGTAATTGGTCATGTCACTAAAGAAGGCACAATTGCTGGACCAAAAATTTTGGAGCACATGGTTGATACCGTTCTTTATTTTGAGGGTGATGAACACCATGCCTACCGCATTTTACATTCAGTAAAAAATCGTTTTGGCGCCGCAAATGAAATTGGAATGTTTGAAATGGTAAATAGGGGTCTCAAAGAGGTAACCAATCCGTCAGCAATATTTTTGGATGAGCGTTTACCTGAATCAACGGGCTCAGCAATTGTAGTTTCATTAGAAGGAACAAGACCAATTCTGGCAGAGATTCAGGCACTAGTTACGCCAACGGCATTTGGTTATGCTAAGAGAACGACTTCAGGGGTTGATTTTAATCGAGCGGCTCTTTTATTAGCAGTCTTAGAAAAGCGGGGCAACTTAATGTTGCAAAATCAAGATGTCTATTTAACTGCAACGGGTGGTATTCGTTTGAATGAACCTGCCGTTGATTTAGCGGTTGTAATGGCGATTGCTTCTAGTTATAAAAATCAGGAGATACTGCCGACCGATTGTTTTGTGGGTGAAGTTGGTTTAACGGGCGAGGTGCGCCGTGTTAATCAAATTGATGCCCGGATTAGGGAAGCCGCTAAGACTGGTTTTAAGCGTATCTTTATTCCAAAACATAATATGAGGAATAGCTTGAAGCAATTAGGAATTGAAGTAATTCCTGTTGCAAGTATTCCACAAGCATTAAAATTGGTTTTGGGATAAGGAAAGATTGAACTTTTAGCTTATTACGGGTAAACTAAAATTGTTTGAATTTACTATATTGAAAGAGGCATAATTTTGGCAAAACAAAAAATTCGAGTAAGATATGCCCCCAGTCCAACGGGGCATTTACACATCGGTAATGCACGTACCGCGCTTTTTAATTACTTATTTGCTCGGCACAATAAGGGCACTTTTGTTTTAAGAATTGAAGATACTGACACTAAGCGTAATGTCGAAGGTGGCTCTAAGTCACAAATGGAGAATCTTCATTGGCTCGGAATAGATTGGGATGAAGGTCCTGATAAAGGGGGAGACTTTGGCCCCTATCGTCAATCCGAACGTAAAGAAATTTACAATAAGTATATTCAGCAGCTACTTGATGAAGGTAAAGCTTACTATTCTTATAAAACTCAAGAAGAACTTGAAGAGCAACGAGAAGAGCAACGTGCTATGGGAATTGCGCCGCACTACACCTATGAGTATGAAGGCATGACTGCTGATGAAATTGCGCAGAGTCAGGCCAAAGCCCGAGCTCAAGGCTTAACTCCAGTTGTTCGTATTCATATTCCAGAAATGGAAACTTATGAGTGGGAAGATTTGGTTAAAGGGCATTTGAGCTTTGAATCGGATACCATTGGTGGTGATTTTGTTATTCAAAAACGTGATGGCATGCCAACTTATAACTTTGCGGTTGTGGTTGATGATCACCTAATGGAAATTACTCATGTTCTTCGCGGTGATGACCATGTTTCTAATACACCTAAGCAGTTAGCAGTGTATGAAGCATTAGGCTGGGAACCACCTAAATTTGGTCACATGACGTTAATCATTAACGCTGAAACTGGGAAAAAGCTATCTAAGCGTGATGAATCAGTTTTACAGTTTATTGAACAGTACCGTGATTTAGGGTATCTTCCTGATGCAATGTTTAATTTTATTACGCTACTTGGATGGTCGCCAGTTGGTGAAAGCGAAATTTATAATCAACGAGAACTGATCAAGCAGTTTGATCCTGAGCGTTTATCTAAATCTCCGGCTGCTTTTGACCAGAAAAAGCTGGAATGGATTAATAATCAGTACATTAAACAGGCAAATCGTGATACCTTACTTGATTTAGCTTTAAACAACTTACAAGAGGCTGGATTAGTTGAAGAAACCCCATCACCAGAAAAGCTAGAGTGGGTTCGACAATTAGTAAATATTTATTCTGTACAAATGTCTTACACTAAACAAATTGTTGATTTAGCTAAAATATTCTTTGCTGCACCAAAAAATTTGGATGACGAAGAAATTGCTGAAATTCGTAAGGATGAGGCACGACCAGTAATTGAAGAATTTAAGAAGCAGCTTGAATTGATTCCTCGCTTTACTGCTACACAAATAATGAAGGCAGTTCAAGCAACACGTAACGAAACAGGAATTAAGGGTAGGCGACTCTTTATGCCAATTAGAATAGCGACAACTAGATCAATGGTTGGTCCTGGAATTGGAGAAGCTATGGAGCTTTTGGGTAAAGAACGAGTATTGCAACACTTAGACTTAACTTTAAAACAAATGAGTGAAAACGGCTTATAATTGCTTATCGAAATAGCGTATAACGTTCTTAAAGCGTGATACGCTATTTTGTTTTGAAAATTGGTGTTGAATGTGTTCTTTCTGTTAAAATAAAAAGAAAAGTTTAAAGAAAGGCAAGTTAGCCGCTGTGAAAATTTATAATACTTTAACTAAGACTAAAGAAGAATTTCGACCGATTACGCCTGGACAAATTACGATGTATGTTTGTGGCCCGACTGTATATAATTATATTCATATTGGTAACGCACGCAGTGTGATCGCTTTTGATACAATTAGGCGCTATTTTGAATATAAGGGTTACCAAGTTAACTATGTCTCTAATTTTACT
This sequence comes from Lactobacillus sp. ESL0228, assembly GCF_003692825.1. Classification (NCBI taxonomy): domain Bacteria; kingdom Bacillati; phylum Bacillota; class Bacilli; order Lactobacillales; family Lactobacillaceae; genus Lactobacillus; species Lactobacillus sp. ESL0228. The sequence continues at coordinate 43,590 of NZ_REHJ01000009.1, read as the reverse complement.
GATGTCGATGACAAGATGATTGATGAGGCACGAGCGGAAGAGATTACAGTTCCTGAACTAGCTGCACGCTATATTCAAGCTTATTGTGAAGATATTCAAGCATTAAACGTTGAAAAAGCGACCATGAATCCACGGGCAACAAATGAAATTCCAGCAATTATTGACTTTATTAAGAAATTAATTAAACGAGGTTATGCTTATGAATCTAGTGGAGATGTTTATTATCGAACACGCAAATTTAAGCATTACGGAGAACTGAGCAATCAAAATATTGCTGAACTTGAAGCTGGTGCTTCTGAACATGTGAATCAAGAAGAACAACAACGTAAGGAAGATCCAATTGATTTTGCTTTATGGAAAAAGCAGAAACTACCAGATGAAATTGCGTGGGAATCTCCTTGGGGCAAGGGACGTCCAGGGTGGCATATTGAGTGCTCAGTAATGTCAACTAAGTATTTAGGTGAAACAATTGATATTCATGGTGGAGGACAAGACTTAGAGTTTCCACACCATGAAAATGAGATTGCTCAGAGCGAAGCAGCCACGGGTAAGAAGTTTGTACACTATTGGATGCATAACGGTTTTGTCACAGTTGGGGCTGGTCAAGAAAAAATGTCTAAATCTTTGCATAATTTTGTGACTGTGCATGATTTGTTAAAGACGACTAATCCGCAAGTTTTACGCTTTTTTATGGCTAGTGTACATTATCGCCGGCCAATTAATTATTCTGATAACAATTTAGCTCAGGCGAAAAATATTTTAAACCGGTTTAAAAACACACTAATTAACATTGCTTATCGTCTTAATGACCAGACTAACAGTATGGCTTCATCAATATTAGTGGCTAAAATAGCTCAGACTGAGGATCAATTTACTGAGGCAATGGACGATGATCTAAATGTCCAAAATGCCCTTGCAGCTATTTATGATTTACTACCAGAAATCAACGCTAATGTTGCATCTGCTTTTGCTGATAAGGATGCACTTAATAGGGCTCAACAATTGTTGATTACATGGTTAGGAATTTTCGGAATTGACGCTCAAAAATTGACTACTTCGGTTAGAAGAAAATCGGATGACGAAATCAGTAATTTAATTCAAGAGCGAGAAAAGGCACGAGCAAGTAAAGATTGGGCAAAAAGTGATGCTATCCGTGCACAATTAAAGAAAATGGGTGTTATGTTAGAAGATACCCCTCAAGGGACAAGGTGGATACGTGATTAAAAGAAAAATGACAGAAAGAAAAATCAATCCTGATACGTTAAATGGACAAACTTTAGCTTATTTGGGGGATGCAGTATACGAAATTGCTATTCGTGAACATTTAATTAAATGTCAGATTGTTAAACCGCAGGTTTTACAGCGTCAAGCTACGTACTATGTTTCGGCTAAGGCACAGGCAGCTTTGATTACAAAATTGCAAGCTGATAACCTTTTAACTGCTGATGAAGTAACAATCTTTCATCGTGGTCGTAACGCTAAGACACACACTAAAGCGAAGAATACAAGCCTGTCAACTTATCAATTGTCAACAGGTTTTGAAGCAGTATGGGGTTATTTGGAATTGTTAGGAGAAAAAGACCGTATTTTTGAACTAACCTCATGGTGCATAAAAGCAGTAGAAAATGGTGGGATAGATGAATATGAGTTCAATTAATAGTGATTTTATTTTCGGTAAGCATGCTGGACTAGATTTTTTAAAAACACAGGATGCTGAACGGATTAATAAAGTTTTTCTTCAACAAGGCGTACAAGAAAATTTTGCCAACGAAGTTTTTGAATTAGCAAGAAATAAAGGTGTGATTGTTCAGACCGTACCTAAAAATAAGCTGGATCGATTGGTAGCGGGCGAAAATCATCAGGGTCTAGTTTTAACGATTGCAAGTTTCGAATATACAGATTTAGCTCGGTTGTTAGACCAGTTAGATCAAGCAAAAGAAGATCCTTTTTTGTTAATGTTGGATTCAATTGAAGATCCGCACAATTTGGGTTCAATTCTGCGAACAGCTGATGCAACTGGAGTAGACGGAATAATAATTCCTAAACGTCATGCAACGGGGCTGACATCGGTTGTTGCTAAAACTTCTACCGGTGCAATTGACCATGTCCCAGTTGCCCGTGTTAATAATCTGGTTCAAACTAGTAAAATTTTAAAAAATAAAGGTTATTGGTTATTTGGAACAGATATGAATGGTATTGATTATCGTCGCTGGAACAGTAAAGGTAAGGCCGTGTTGGTAATTGGTAACGAAGGCAAAGGTATTTCACGGTTACTTAAAGAACAAATGGACCAAATGTTAACTTTGCCAATGGTTGGACACGTTCAATCGCTCAATGCAAGCGTGGCAACGGGTATAATGCTTTATCAGATGCTCAATAGTCGTAATCCGTTAAACTAAAGAATAAAAATACCCTGAAACTAAGTAATTAACAGTTTAATTATTTAGTTTCAGGGTTTTTTTATGTTGATTAAGATTATTTTGGTAATTATATTAACGTTGAAAATAATGTGTTTTAATGTTTTGTTGCACCAAAAATAAATTGTAGTATATAAACGTTTGTTCGATATTTTAGTAAGAAAAAGTTGCGTATTCTTCACCTCAAATACTAAGAAAGTTTGAGGATAAGAAGAATGGTCAGAAAAAAATCATTTGATGTAAACGCAGATGAAACGAATTTAATCTCACAGATTAAGGAAGGAAAAGACGATGCACTTGTAAAACTTTATCAACTATATTATCCGTTAGTATATAGTGTGAAGCAAAAATATTACGTTCGATATTATGATGACCAAGATTGGAATCAGGACGCATTAATTATTTGTCATGCCTCGGCTATGAATTTTGATCAAAGTAAAGGAAGATTTGGCAGTTATTATAAAACTAGGCTCACTAATCATGCTAAAACATTGGTCAGATATGATTCTGCTTACAGAAGAAAGGCAATGAATCAATCAGTTTCATTAGACGCGGCAAAAGAAAAGGGATTAGAACCGATAGCAAAATCAGTTATAAGCCCAAGTGAAATTCCATTAAGTGAATTATTAGCTAGTTTAATTGCCAGCTTATCTGATTTAGAAATTAGTGCTCTACTAATTGAGTTAGGGATTATTGATATAGAAGATGCCCTGCAAAAGCTTAAAGTGGAACGGGTTACAATTTTGCGTGCACGCTCACGCGTGTCACGAAAAATGCGCCATGTACTTTTAGATTAGTTATTTTAGTAGTCGGCACTAAAAAGGGGTATAATAAATAATTGTAGAATAATATTTAGGAGGTAATTAAGATGGCAGAAGAAGTTATAAAGACAGCATTGCTAGATCGTCACATGAAAGAAGTATTTGACTGGAGTGACTCTGATATTCCTGTTAGAGATGCACTTTGGGACTATTTTATGGAAAAAAATGGAAGAGATACTATCAAGACAGAAGAAGATATGCTTCCGTTTCTTGATGATGCTGACGACAAAATCGAATCCTTCGTAAATGAAAATCTTAAGAAGTAAGTCCGACTAATAAGATATTCTACGCTCAGTGGTCACGCTATATGTTGATCACCAATGGCCGCCCGCGATAGAGTGGCTATTTTTATTGAGACCATTTTACTAATTAAAGTGGCAAACTGTAATTAATTGCTTATAGAGATTTTTTTTGCTAAAATACAATAGTTTGGAAGTGAGATTATGGCAGTGAAAAAAGCATCCTTAGCCTGTAGCATTTGTGGCTCACGTAACTACTCGATCACCGCAAGTAAGAATCGCACTCAGCGGCTTGAGTTGAATAAATTTTGCAAGTATTGTGGTAAGATGACTTTACATAAAGAAACGAGGTAAGAGGATAATGATTAAATTTTTTAAGAGCGTTGTTGAAGAAATGCGATTAGTAACTTGGCCAAGTGCTAAGCAGAACCGTCATGACACGGGAATTGTTATCGGCTCCTCGATTTTGTTTGCATTATATTTGGGACTACTTGACTGGGCATTTAGCAGTCTAACTCAAATTGTTATGTGATAGCAAAATAAATTTATTTGTGTTAAAATATATAATCATTTATAACCTCTGACCTAGAGGTTTTTTGTTTGCCTTAAAAAGGAGAATCTGTAGTAATGGTTGAAACAATAAAAAAGCAATGGTATGTACTTCATACATATTCAGGATATGAAGATAAAGTCAAGTCGGACTTGCTATCACGTGCACAAAGTATGGGAATGCAGGATTATATTTTCCGCGTGATGGTTCCTGAACAAGAAAAAATTGAAAAAGTCAACGATAAGAAAAAAGAGATTGAAGAAAAAATATTCCCTGGTTATGTGCTAGTTGAAATGGTAATGACAGACGAAAGCTGGTTTGTAGTTAGAAATACACCTAATGTTACCGGATTTGTTGGCTCCCATGGTGGTGGATCCAAGCCTTCACCTCTTCTTGATGAGGAGGTTAATCGGTTATTGCGTCAACAAGGTGAGCCGGTTAAGCGTCCACAAATTGATTATGAAATTGGCGAAACAGTCACAATCATTGATGGTGCATTTAACGGTGTTGAAGGTAAGATCACAGAAATTCAACCTGATAAATACAAATTATTTGTTTCAGTCGAAATGTTTGGTCGAGCAACAACAACCGAGCTTGACTATGATCAAGTAAAGAAAATTAATTAAATTTTCAAATATTGCAAATTTGTTCAAACGATGGTACGCTATTAACGTAGTTTTATTATTGTGGGAGGAAGAGCAAGTTGCTTTTCCATTTTAACCACACACGGAATCAAGGAGGTTTTGACCGTGGCAAAGAAAGTTATTAACGTTGTCAAATTACAAATACCAGCTGGTGCTGCAACACCTGCACCTCCAGTTGGTCCAGCTTTAGGTCAAGCCGGGATTAACATTGTTGGCTTTACCAAGGACTTCAATGCTAGAACAGCTGACCAAAAAGGCATGATTATTCCTGTAGTCATCACTGTTTACGAAGATCGTTCATTTGAATTCGTAACTAAGACTCCACCAGCTCCAGTGCTATTGAAGCAAGCTGCTAAGATTGACAAAGCATCTGGCGAACCTAACACCAAGAAAGTTGGTAAGGTTACCAAGGCTCAAGTTAAGGAAATTGCTGAAACAAAGATGCAAGACCTTAATGCTGCTGATGTCGAAGCTGCTATGCGGATGATCGAGGGTACTGCTAGAAGTATGGGCATCGAAGTCGAAGACTAATCCTGTTATTTATAACATTTTAGGTGGGAGAGCTTAACGCTTGTTTGACCACATATTAAGGAGGAAATCACATGCCAAAGCATGGTAAAAAATATTTAGAAGCTGCTAAAAAAGTAGATTCAAAGAAAATGTATTCGGTTGCCGAAGCAATTAAGCTAGTTAAGGAAACCTCGTATGCAGGCTTCGATGCTTCAGTTGAAGTTTCATACAACTTAAGTGTTGACCCTAAGCAAGCAGACCAACAAATTCGTGGTTCAATTGTTTTGCCAAATGGTACAGGTAAGACTCAAAAAGTTATAGTTTTTGCAGAAGGTGCTCAAGCTGAAGCAGCTAAAGCTGCCGGTGCTGATGAAGTTGGTTCAGACGACTTAGTTGAAAAAGTTCAAAATGGTTACTTAGACTTTGATGTTGTTGTTGCTACACCAACAATGATGGCTAAAGTAGGACGCTTGGGTCGAGTATTGGGACCTAAAGGCTTAATGCCAAACCCTAAGACTGGAACTGTTACAATGGATATTGAAAAAGCCGTTAAGAATGTAAAGGCTGGTCAAGTTGAATACCGTGTAGACCGTCAAGCTGCAATTCATGCTGCGATTGGTAAAGTTTCATTTACTGATGAGCAATTAGTTGAAAACTTTGATGCTTTACGTGATGTTATTTTACGTGCGCGTCCTTCGGCTGCTAAAGGTCAATATATTAAGAGTGTAGCTGTAGCTGCAACCTTTGGACCTGGAATTAAGCTTGATCCATTAAACCTAGACTAAAATCAAATAAGACCAAAAGCAACTTTGCTGTAAACGCAAGTTGCTTTTTTTAAACCATTTTTCAAGGGAATATGATTGGTCAATTATCAATGTTTTGATAAACTAATAATGAATTTAATTGAGGGAAATGTATAATGCGAAAAAGTAATTTAAGCAAAGTGCTGGTTGTATTTTTGATTATATCGATTTTTTTAGTTGGTTGTAGCAAAAATAATAAGAAAATTACGATTGTCGGCTCAAGTGCCTTGCAACCCTTAGTTGAACAGGCTGGAAATGATTATCATTTATCCCATCTTGATAGTAATATTGTTGTTCAAGGTGGAGGTTCTGGTACTGGTCTTAGTCAAGTTCAAGCAGGGGCAGTTGAAGTAGGAACTTCTGATGTTTTTGCAGATACTCAAAAGGGAATTGATGGTAAGAAGTTGGTAGACTTTCCTGTTGCGGTGGTTGGTATTGTTCCAATCGTTAATAAAGGCGTTGGAATAAAAAGTTTGTCACGCAAACAACTTGCCGCTATTTTTACAGGAAAGATTAAAAATTGGCGTCAAGTTGGGGGAAAAGACTTGCCAATAATTGTTATTAATCGTTCTCGCGGTAGTGGAACAAGGACAACCTTTGAGGATCTTATCTTAAAAGGTCAAGAAGCCGTAAATTCACAGGAACAGGATTCTAACGGTAGTGTAAAGAAAATAGTTAATTCAACTCCTGGGACGATTTCGTACATTTCTTTTCCATATGCAAATGATTCTAACATTCAAAAGATTAATCTTGATCATGTAAAACCGATTAATGAGAATATTCGTACTAACAAGTGGCCATTATGGTCTTATGAGCACATGTATACTAAAGGAAAGCCTAATAAGGCAACTGCTGCTTTTATTAAGTATATTTTGAGTAAAAAAGTTCAGCAAGATTTAGTGCCAAAAATTGGTTATCTCAGTGTACACGAGATGGAAGTTACGCGTGACAGTCAAAATAGAGTTACGAAAATAGGTAATTAGCATGGCAAAAAAAGAACAAGATTTGCAAAAGGTTGTTGAAAAGGCAATTGCACAGCAGAAAGTACCACATGTTAAATTTAAGGGGATAGATCCTAAAAATATAGATATAGCACGTTTAACAAAACCATCTAAGGAAACAAAGCAAGAACGATGGGGCAAAGGTTTAACATTTTTGGCAATTGCTCTAATTGGTATTTTAATTGTGGCAATCATTGGTTTTGTGGGGATGCATGGACTTGCTACTTTTTTTGATAATAAAGTTAATATTTTCCACTTTTTATTTTCTACTGACTGGAATCCAAGTGCTGGAAATAATCATGTTGGTGCAGCTGCAATGATTGTTACTTCATTTGCGGTAACACTACTGGCTGCATTAATTGCGACTCCATTTTCAATTGCTGTTGCTTTATTTATGACAGAATATGAATCTGGTAAAAGAGCGGGACTGCTACAATCAGTTATTGAACTCTTAGTGGGAATTCCTTCTGTTGTCTATGGCTTTTTAGGCTTAACAGTTGTCGTTCCGGCTATACGAACAATTTTTGGTGGGACAGGATTCGGAATTTTAACAGCAACCTTAGTATTATTTGTGATGGTTTTGCCAACAATTACTTCTTTGACAGTCGATGCTTTTAAGGCTGTTCCCAAGGAATTGCGAAAATCCTCAGCTGCACTTGGTGCTACTAAGTGGCAAACAATTTTTCATGTCGTTTTACGAGCCGCAAGAGCAAGAATAATGACCGCAATTATTTTTGGAATGGCACGTGCTTTTGGCGAAGCTCTGGCTGTACAAATGGCTATCGGCAATGCGGTGCTAATGCCTTCTAATTTGGTTAGTCCAGCTGCAACTCTGACTAGTCAATTAACTAGTCAAATGGGTAATACGGTCATGGGAACCTTACCAAATAATGCTTTATGGTCTTTGGCATTACTCCTATTATTAATGTCACTATTTTTCAATTTCTTGGTTCACTTAATTGGAAAGAAGAGTTAGCAGCATATGAATTCAAAAAGAAATAACCGAATTGCTACAGGCATAATTTATTGTTTAGTCGGAATAGTAATTCTCCTATTAATCGGTATTATTGGCAATATCCTACTATCAGGTGTGACACACTTATCATGGCATTTCTTAACTTCAGCTTCATCTTCTTTTGAAGCAGGTGGAGGGATTAGAGATCAATTATTCAATTCACTGTATCTCTTAATATTGACCTTGCTTATTTCATTGCCAATTGCCCTTGGAGCCGCAATTTATTTAGCTGAATATGCTCCAGACAACTGGTTAACACAGATAATTAGAACAACAATTGAAATTTTAAGTTCATTACCCTCAATTGTAGTAGGTTTATTTGGATATTTAGTTTTTGTAGTCCAGTTTGGATTAGGTTTTTCAATTATTTCCGGTGCTTTAGCACTAACCTTTTTTAATTTACCAATATTAACTAGTAATATTGAAGAAGCGATTAAAGGGGTTCCCCAAACTCAGCGTGAAGCTGGTTGGGCTCTTGGCTTATCTAATTGGAAAACTATTCGTGGAATAGTTATTCCAGCTGCATTACCAGGAATTATTACAGGTGTTATTCTTAGTGCTGGTCGGGTATTTGGAGAAGCTGCAGCCTTAATTTATACTGCTGGTCAAAGTGGTTCAACGGTTGACTACACTAATTGGAATATGTTTAGTCCAACGAGCTTTTTAAATGTAATGAGACCTGCTGAGACCCTGGCTGTACATATTTGGAAAGTAAATACTGAAGGAATTATTCCTGATGTCAATATTGTGTCAGCTGCAACCTCGGCTTTATTAGTAATTGTAGTTATTATTTTCAATTTTGGGGCGCGAGCTTTAGGCAATTGGTTATATAAGCGGTTAACAGCTGCTAAGTTAAAATGAGGAAGTTTTATGGACAATTGGCAAGATCAGCCAAGATATATCAAATCATTTGCTGAAGGTGATTGTGCAATTTCTACACAAAACTTAAGTGTTTTTTATGGCGGTACAATTCAGAAATTATTTGATGTTAGTTTGGGGTTTAAGAAAAATACAATTACGGCTCTAATTGGTGCTTCTGGTTCAGGTAAATCAACATTTTTGCGTTCGTTAAATCGAATGAATGATCAGGTAGCACGTGTGGATGGGAAAATTATGTTTCATAATTTGGATGTTAACCAAAAAAAGATTAACGTTTACGAATTACGTAAAACAATTGGAATGGTATTTCAAAAGCCTAATCCGTTCCCTAAGTCAATCAAAGAAAATATTATTTATGCGTTAAAAGCAAATGGTCAACAAGATAAAGTTAAGTTAAATCAAATTGTAGAAGAAAGTTTAAGGGCAGCTGCTTTATGGGATGAAGTTAAAGATAAACTTGATCAAAGTGCGCTCGCTCTTTCAGGTGGCCAACAGCAAAGACTTTGTATTGCCCGAGCAATTGCATTAAAACCTGAAATATTGTTATTGGATGAGCCGGCTAGCGCACTTGATCCGGTTTCAACTGCTAAACTTGAAGATACGCTGAAGCAGTTACGCAAAAAATATACGATGGTAATGGTAACACATAATATGCAGCAAGCGTCTAGAATTAGTGAATACACCGCTTTTTTCCATCTGGGACATGCGTTAGAATATGACACAACTACTAACATTTTCACTAATCCGCAGGGAGAAGTTACAGAAAAATATATTCAAGGTAGTTTTGGCTAAAGGGGTGCAAGTATGACTAATGTGATGGAAGCGCAAAACGTTAAACTGAATTATGGCAATTTTGAGGCTTTGCATGGTATTACCCTGGCTTTTCCTGCTCAGAAGTTGACCGCATTGATTGGACCATCGGGCTGTGGCAAATCAACATTTTTACGTTGTTTGAACCGGATGAATGATGATATCGATGATATTAAGATTAGCGGCAAAATCTTGTTAGAAGGTAAGGATATTTATCACTCGCATCTTGACCTAGTTGCATTACGAAAAAAAGTTGGAATGGTTTTTCAGCAGCCAACACCATTTCCTTTTTCCGTTTTTGATAATGTAGCATATGGGCTGCGTGTAGCGGGAGTGAAAGATAAGCAGTTAATTGAAGAGCGAGTTGAAGAGAGCTTAAAGCAAGCTGCAATCTGGACGGAAACTAAGGATAGTTTACAAAGAAATGCTCTAGCATTTTCTGGCGGACAGCAACAACGCATTTGTATTGCACGCGCACTGGCTGTTAGACCAGAAGTGGTTTTATTGGATGAGCCCACTTCAGCACTTGATCCTATATCTAGTGCTGAAATTGAAGAAACATTAATGGGATTAAAACAAAAGTACACTTTTATTATGGTGACGCATAACTTGCAGCAGGCAAGTCGAATTTCAGATCAAGTTGCTTTTTTAATGAATGGTGAATTAATAGAATCTGGTTCGACACAGGAGATGTTTTTAGCACCGCACAAAGAAATTACTAGTAATTATCTTAACGGTCGATTTGGTTAAACTGGAGTAAACAATTATGCATGAAATATTTTTAGATGAATTAAAAAAATTAAACGCCAGATTTATGGAAATGGGCGTCCTTGTCAATGATTTAATTGACAAGGGAACAAGATCATTTGTTGCCCATGATAAAAAAATGGCACAAGAAATGATTGAAGAAGATAAAGAAGTTGCCAAGGAAGCAGTTAAAATCGAAAAAAAGGCCCTAGATTTAATTGCGCTACAACAGCCCGTTGCGACGGATTTTAGAGTAGTAATTAGCATTTTGAAGGCGACCACTGATTTGGAAAGAATTGGTGAAAACGCCAATAGTATTGCTGTTGAAACTGTTCGGGTAAAGGGAAACCCACGAATTGAAGAAGTAGAAAAAGTCATTTCAGGTATGACTCATCAAGTGCGAACTATGTTAATTCAAGTTTTAACTGCATATGTTCAAGAAGATGAAAAGACTGCACGTGAAATGGTTGAGGGTCATGAAGAAATTTATGATGATTATAAAAAAGCTAGAAAAATGATTATTGATGGTGTTGAACAAGACCAGAACGTAGCGGTTGCATCTGCTAGTTACTTTGTTATTATCAGATTACTTGAAAGAATTAGTGACCATATTGTGAACATAGCAAACTGGGTAATTTATAAAGTGTCTGGTGAATTATACGAATTGCTTGAGGTAAATTCGAAATAACTTGCATTAGATAGTCGTTCCTGCTATACTTAACAAAGTAAATTCTACCTAAGACTCGGGTGGTTCAATACCTTAATTTCCCGCCGAGGCCAGAAGATAATGAAGATGAGAAAGCTCCATGTCTTGCTTGGCATGGAGCTTTTTGGCTTTATGGAATTTATTAATAAATTTGATGGAGGTGAATTTGATTGAGTAAAGCTGCTATTGCTGAAAAAGAAAAGTTTGTTGAAGCGTTTGCTGAAGAACTTAAGGCTGCAAAGGCGATCTTGGTAATTAATTATCTTGGCTTAACTGTTGAAGAAGTTACTAACATGCGTCAAGAACTTCGTGATAACGATGTTAAGATGAAAGTCATTAAAAACACTTACTTAAGACGTGCGGCTGCTAAGGCTGGCATTGAAGGTCTTGATGATACTTTTGTTGGCCCAACTGCTGTTATTTATACTGATAATGCAGATGACATTACTGAACCAGCTCGTATTGTTTCTAAGTACGAAAAGGATTTTGACGTTATCGACATTAAGGGTGGTGTGCTTGAAGGTAAATTGACTTCTAAAGAAGAAATCAAGGAACTTGCTGCTATCCCTGGTCGTGAAGGTTTATTGTCAATGCTTGTTTCTGTATTACAAGCACCTGTTCGTAACGTTGCTTACGCCGTTAAGGCTGTTGCTGATTCAAAAGATGAATCTGCAGAATAATTAAATTGATTTTTAACTAATACTAAATTTCGGAGGATACATAAGTATGGCTTTAGATACTGAAAAGATTATTGAAGACTTGAAAAATGCTTCAATTCTTGAATTAAATGACCTTGTAAAGGCTATTGAAGATGAATTTGGCGTTTCAGCAGCTGCTCCAGTTGCTGCAGCTGCTGCTGGTGGTGAAGCTGAAGCTAAGTCAAGCTACGATGTAGAATTGACTGCCGCTGGCCAAGAAAAGGTTAAGGTTATTAAGGTTGTCCGTGACATTACTGGACTTGGCCTTAAGGACTCAAAGGATCTTGTTGATGGCGCTCCTAAGAACGTTAAGGAAGGCGTTTCAGAGGACGAAGCTAACGACATTAAGGCTAAACTTGAAGAAGTTGGCGCTTCTGTAACTTTAAAATAGTTACAGTCCAACTGGACAAGTTAATAAAAAAACGCGTGTTTGCAATTTGCAAGTGCGCGTTTTTTGTTGACAATTAATATTTAAGCAAATAAAGTTTGCAAATATTGCTGTGTCCGCTAAAATTATTTAGATATAGACTATTTTAGAATCGAGTAAATTATGACTGATCAAAAAAATCAAATGTATTATGCGGCAAATCCAATGGCTGACCATGATGAACGCTTGATTGATTATCATGTAGACGGAATTGACTTGAAATTTACCACGGATGCAGGAGTTTTTTCAAAAAAACGAGTAGACTATGGGTCTGGCGTTTTAATTAAGGAAATGGTAGAAATAGCATTTCCTATCGCTAACATTTTAGATGTTGGAACTGGTTATGGACCATTGGGATTATTTGCAGCAAAGTTATGGCCAGAACAAATTGTTGAAATGGTCGATGTTAATGAGCGTGGATTGAAATTGGCACAAAAAAATGCTGCTTTAAATGGAATTAGTAATGTGAAGATTTATTCTTCTGATGTTTATAATCAAGTTGAACCAACAAAGAAGTTTGGTCTTATACTGACTAATCCACCAATTCGCGCTGGTAAGAATGTTGTATCTGATATTTTAACGGGAGCTAAAGAGCATTTGGTTGAAAATGGTATTATTTTAGTGGTAATCCAAAAAAAACAAGGTGAACCAAGTGCTCGTCACTTGCTTCAAACCACATTTGGCAATTGCACGATTTTGAAACGCGATAAAGGTTACTATGTGTTACAGGCGGTGAATCACTAATGGAATTTACGAAAGCTGATAAGGAAAAATACATGCAGTTGGCGTTTGTGCAAGCAAAAAAAGCACAGGAATTGGGTGAAGTACCGATTGGAGCAATCGTAATTAGTCCAGACGGCCAAGTTATTGGAAAGGGTTATAATCGGCGTGAAGTAGAGCAAGATGCAACGCAGCATGCCGAAATGATTGCTATTAGAAATGCTTGTACTGTAATAAATACATGGCGTCTAATTGATTGTAGCTTATTTGTAACGCTTGAGCCTTGTCCGATGTGTGCAGGCGCAATTATTAATTCACGTCTAAAAAATGTTTTTTACGGTGCATTAGATCCCAAGGCTGGGGCCGCAGGTAGTGTAGTTAACTTATTTGATATTGCTAAATTTAATCACCATCCTAATGTAATCCGTGGATTGTATCGAAAAGAAGCAAGTCAGATGATGAAAGACTTTTTTAAAGAAATTAGAATTAGGCAAAAGCATGCTAAAGATAATGAAAAAAGCAAAATTTTAGCAAAATAGTGGAAAATTTAACAAAAATACGGTATCATACTTTGTGGGCAATGTTCGACCTCTGAAGCGTGTCAGGACCGGAAGGTAGCAGCACTAAGGTTGCTTGAACATGTGCCTTTTATTAGACATTTACAAACTCTTAACTCTTTCAAAGAGTTAAGAGTTTTTTACTAGGAAAGAATATCAATGGCTTATCAGGCATTATACCGCAAATGGCGACCCCGCACTTTTGATAGTGTCGTTGGTCAAGAAGATATTACGAATACTTTAAAACATGCAATAAAGCGCGGCACAATTTCACATGCATTTTTGTTTGCTGGTCCACGCGGTACTGGAAAGACTTCGTGCGCCAAAATTTTTGCCAAGGCATTAAATTGTACTAATCTTAAGGACGGTGAGCCATGTAATAGTTGTGTTAACTGTCTTGCAGCCGATAAAGGAGCAATGGCCGATATTATAGAAATAGATGCTGCTTCTAATAATGGTGTTGATGAGATTCGTGAGATTAGAGATAAGGTTAAGTATGCACCTACGCAAGGAAAATATAAGGTTTATATTATTGATGAAGTTCATATGTTGTCAATGGGTGCATTTAATGCGCTATTAAAGACATTGGAAGAGCCACCAGAACATGTCGTTTTTATTTTGGCAACAACAGAATTGCAAAAAGTTCCTGCAACGATTATTTCCAGAACACAGCGCTACAATTTTAAGCGAATTTCACAAAAAGACCTTGAAAAGAGAATGAAGTACATTCTTGATCAAGAAAAAATTAAATATGATGACCGGGCTTTGACTGTTATTGCCCAAGTTGCTGACGGTGGAATGAGGGATGCTTTAAGCATTTTAGATCAACTACTTAGTTATGAAAAAGAAACGGTTGAATATGAGGCTGCCCTTGAAATTACTGGATTCGCGGCTAAGGAGGATGTTGAAAAACTCTTTTTATCAATCTTACAAAAGAATGTTGACAAGGCATTGGAACTGGCACAATCTGAACTGCAAAAAGGAGCAAGTTCTAAAAATATTTTGAATGAATTAATTGATCTTGCTACGAATGCTTTGATGGTTGTTAAAACTAATGGAAATAGTCAAGGAAATTTTTTAACAGCAGACTTTACGAAAAAAATTAAAGATATTCCATTAGAAAATTATTTTAAATTAATATCCTCTGCTAATACAGCATTGAACAATTTGCGTTATACTAATCAGCAGCAGATTCCGCTTGAAGTTTTTCTGGTTGAAAGTACCAATATTTCTGCGACCATAGTTTCTCCACCTAGAACAGAAATGGTAAGTAACAAGAATAATAATTTACAATCTGAAGTTTCGGCCTTAAAAAAACAGGTTGTATCGTTAACAGAACAAGTAGCGAGAATTAGTCAACATCACAATAATAGTAGTCAGATTTTTCATATTGATGATGGTGATAATCGTATTTCAAAAAAGGTAAGTGCGCCTGTTAAAGAACAAAAACCGTCGAAAAAGCTGATTAAAAATAAGCAGCATAACCAGAAAAATCGTGAACAGGTCTATCAAGTCTTAGAAAATGCAACTAAACATGACTTGCAAGCAATTAAAGATATTTGGCCTGATTTGCAATCCGTTCTACAAGTCTCGCAACGAGCTCTGTTAGATGTTTTGGAGCCAGTTGCAGCCAGTTCAAGTCAAGTTGTGATGAAATGCAAGTATACCCTCTGGTTTGAAAAAGCAAGTTCTGATGATGATTTGCTGACTATTCTGACCGAACAGATTGCTAAATTTGCTAAACATGAATATCAAATTGTTCTTGTTCCGGATGAAGATTGGTTTACGGTTCGGAAGGACTTTTTACAAGCACATGGAACTGAACTGCTAAAGCGCAAGAAGCAGGTAAATAATGAGAATCAACAAGAAGAAGTAAAAGTTGAAAAAGAAATTGTGGAAAAGGCCAAAGAAATATTTGGCGATGCAGTTAAGGTAAAAGATTAAAGGAGATAATTATGAGTAAAAGACCTAATTTTGGTTCAATGGGTGGCATGAATATGCAACAAATGATGAAGCAGGCGAAGAAGTTACAAGAACAAATGGCCCAGGAACAACAAAATATCACTGCTCAAGAATTTTTAGGTAAATCTGCTGATGATTTAGTTGTTGCTACTTTTAGTGGTGATCGCAAATTGAAGAAAATTTCTATTAATAAAGATGCTATTGATCCTGATGATCCAGACATGTTGCAAGATCTTATTATTGATGCAGTTAACAAAGGGTTAACAGAAATTGATCATGCAACACAAGCAAGCATAGGAAAATATACGAAGGGTATGATTTAATTGCAATATCCAGCGCCGATTGCACATTTAATTGATGCATATTTGAAATTACCAGGTATTGGAGAAAAAACGGCAACAAGGCTAGCGTTTTATACTCTAGATATGCCTGATAATGATATCCATAGTTTTAGTGTAGCTTTAAATGAAGTTAAGGAAAAGTTACATCGTTGCTCGATTTGCGGTAATATAACTGAAAAAGATCCCTGCGCAATTTGTAGTAATCCTGAACGTGATCAGTCAACAATCATGGTTGTTGAACAACCTAAAGATGTCATGGCTTTTGAAGATATGGGCGAATATAATGGTCTGTATCATGTTTTGCATGGCGTCTTGTCGCCAATGGATGGAATCGGACCCGAAGAAGTTAATATTAAATCACTTATAGTTCGTTTACAAAAGCAGGATAGCATTAACGAAGTTATTTTGGCATTAAACTCAACCCCTGAAGGTGAATCAACCGCGATGTATATTAGCAAGCTAATTAGACCAGCAGGAATTAAGGTGACACGTTTGGCTGCTGGATTAGCAGTTGGTAGTGATATTGAATATGCAAATTCAATTACGCTGAAACGGGCAGTACAAGGGAGAACATCAATCGAATGAAACAAAATAAAGTAAAGAAAATGGGGGATGATAGACTAGTTGCATCTATCGAAAAATTGCAAGAAGAGATTGTGATTCAAAAAAATCTAGACCCCACTACCTTAGATATGTCGGAAAATAATATTGTTGCTAATAAAATTTTGCTAGCTAAGTACGCATTTTTATATAATGAAGCCCGACATCGACACACAAGATTTAGTGGTTTCACCAATGCAATATCGGAGTAAAAGTTCTCTTATAAGAGGACTTTTTATTTTTCCTAAAATTAAAAGTTCTTTAGGGTGTTCATATAGAACAAACTCTTGTAAAATAGAGACATGGAGAGTTTTATGAAAAGTTTTTTTATTAGTTTTGAGGGACCTGATGGGTCCGGTAAGAGTACGGTTTTGGAACAAGTTGTGGCCCAAATTGCTCCTCGCTTGCAAACACAATATCTAGTAACGCGTGAACCAGGTGGTTCAGAAATTGCCGAAAAAATTAGACGATTCATTTTGGATCCAGCTAATGAAAAGATGAGTGCTCAGACAGAGGCACTGCTTTATGCAGCTGCACGAAGTCAACATATGGCTGAGACAATTTTTCCAGCGTTAAAAGCTGGTAAGGTTATTTTTTCTGATCGTTTCGTTGATAGTTCTTTAGCTTACCAAGGAATTGGACGTGACTTAGGAATAAGCGCAGTCAAACAAATTAATGACTTTGCAACGAATGGAACAGAGCCGAATTTAACGCTGTTTTTGGATATTCCACCTCAAGTGGGATTAGCACGAATTGCTAAAGAACGTGCTGGTGAAGAAGATCGCTTAGAACAAGAAAAACTAGCTTTTCACCAAAAAGTTTACCATGGTTATCAACAAGTTGTTCGGGAGAATCCCGATCGTATTAAGGTAGTTGATGCACAACAGTCAATCAACGAAGTTGTTGCTATCTGTCTAAAAATAATCGTAAACGCATTACCAAAAAAATTGCTAAAGGACTGATTCAAATGAAATTAATAATCGCAATTGTACAAAAAGAAGATGCCACTAGATTACAACGTGCTTTTGTTAAAGCAAATGTTCCTGCCACTAAGTTATCAACAACGGGTAGCTTTTTAAGCGAGGGCAATACAACTTTTATGATTGGAATTGATGATCAGCACGTTAAGCAGGTTTTACGTATCGTTAAAGAAGAGTCGAAGGCACGCGAAGAGTATATGAACCCTAATATGATGATGACCGGGTTTGATGTTAGTCGGCAGCCTGTTCAAATTACAGTAGGAGGGGCTACATGCTTTGTCATACCGGTAGAAGAGTTTAAGAAATTCTGATGGAAGTTGATATTACAAATAAGGATGAACAGCGGGCTATATTTTTAAAAAAAGCAACTGAACAAAAGAAATTAGCTCATAGTTATTTGTTTTTTGATATAAATGAACAACAGGCGCTAAATACTTCATATTGGTTGGCATGTCTTTATAATTGTACTGGGAAAAATAAACCAGACGGAACTTGTCGAACTTGTCGACAAATTATTTCAGGTAATCACCCAGATGTTCTGTTGGTTACTCCAGAAAATAAGCAAAGCCTTGGAATTGACCAAATTAGATATTTAAAGGATGAGTTAGCAAAGAGTCCGGTTCAAAGTGACACCCGCTTCTTTTTTATTAATGAAGCTGAAAAGCTTACGTTATCTGCGTCTAATGCATTGCTTAACTTACTAGAAGAACCAATTGCTCCGGTCGTTACAATTTTAATTACTAATAACTCGGCACAAATTTTGCCAACTATTCGTTCAAGAACCCAAATTGTTAATTTTTCAAGTGATGAACATGATTTAGGTTTAAACGAACGATTATTGGAAAATGGCTTTAGTCATGAAGAAATTTCTGAATTAGGTAATACCCAAGCATTAGATCAAGCTTGTAAATATTTTTATCAAGAACTGTTGGAACATAATTCTTTAGCAATGATAAGCGCGCATCAGTTAGCCGATATGGCTAAAACTAATGTGCAACAAAATTATTTGCTATTTTTATTAAAGGAAATGGCTCAGAATGATTTAATTAATAATAAACAGCAGATGGGAGCAAGATTTTTAAAGTATTTACTTGAGGTTGATAAAATGCGCTACAGTAATGTTAGTTTTCGGAACTTACTGGATTATCTTGCTCTGCAATGAAAAAGGTAGGTGTTTAGATGGTGGATTCATACTCAAAATTACAAGAACTGCATGATTCAATGGTTAATATGACTAAAACAATTGAAAGCCTTGAAAACAGTATCTTGGATACTCTTAAAGAAAATACAGAATTAAAAGTAGAAAATCAACTTCTTCGAGAAAAAATGGATAAATTAAATAATGCTAATACGGGTTCAATTAAAACCCAGAGCGGGTTGGAATCTTTAAGGCAGATATATACATCTGGTTATCATATATGTAACATGTATTATGGTTCCCATCGAGATCCTAGCTCGGATTGCATGTTTTGTTTAGACATTCTCGATAATTTTGGCGAGAAAAAGAAAACACACTAAAGGACTGATAAAATGCAGCAACAAAAAAGTTATGATCAAGAACGGGGCAAGCTTTATTTAGTTCCAACGCCAATTGGTAATTTGGAAGATATCACTATTCGGGCCAAAAAAATTTTACAAATGGCTGATTACATTGCGGCTGAAGATACGAGGACAAGTGGGATTTTACTTGAAAAAATCGGTATTCATAATCATATGTTGTCTTTTCACAAATATAATTCAAAGGCTCGGGCTCCAGAATTGATTAAACTGATGCAGGAGGGGGCAGTAATTGCTGAAATTAGTGATGCAGGGATGCCCGTTATTTCAGATCCTGGTTATGTTTTAGTTCAAAAATGCATTGAAAATGATATTCCTGTTGTTCCGCTTCCTGGCGCTTCGGCCTTTACCACTGCTTTGATTGCTTCTGGTTTTGATGCGCAGCCGTTTACCTATTATGGCTTTTTGCCACGTAAAATTAGTGAACAGTTGCCTTACTTTAAGCAGATGGCGACCGCACATGCGACATCAATATTTTATGAAGCTCCTCACCGCTTATGTAAAACACTTGTTAATATGGCAGTTGAAATTTCTTCAGACCGAAAAATTGTTGCAGCAAGGGAATTAACCAAAATACACGAAGAATTTGTTCGTGGTACATTGGCTGAATTGACAGAATATTTTACCGAGAATAGTCCGAGAGGAGAATTTGTCGTTTTAGTCTCTCCTAACGATGAGGTTTCAGTGCAACTGTCATGGCCGCAATTAATTGCGCAGGTTAATGACTTAGTATCTCAAGGAATGAGTAAAAAATCGGCGATTAAGGAAGTTGCCCAAGAGAACGAAATTTCTAAAAATGAATTATATGAACAATATCATCAGAAATAAGGTCGTAAAATGAAGTATAGTGAAAAACATCAAGTTAATTTTTATGAATGTGATGAAAATGAAAATTTGAAATTGCAGGCAATGATCGACTTAATGATGAGTACGTCAGAACATCAATTAAATGGTGATGCTGCCGATACAATTGCATTAAATGAGCGAGGTCTTGGTTGGGTGGTGACACAATATCATGCCGAAATTATTGATTTGCCTCACCCTAATGAACAGATAACGATTATTACTAATCCAGTTGGCTATAACCGTTTCTTAGAATATCGAGATTTTGCGATAAATAATGCTTCTGGGAAAGAAATCGTTAAGATGAAAAGTGAATGGGTTTTATTTGATTTACATAAACGTAGATTGGTATCTACTGATAGTGACCTAATGGATAAAATTGGCGTTCCTCTTTTGAAAAAAATGCCGCGTTTTCCAAGAATTCGTGTGCAACAAAAGTATCAGGAGCATCGTAATTACCGTGTTCGTTATGATGATTTAGATACAAATCATCATATGACTAATAGTCATTATTTTAATTGGTTTATTGATTCGCTTGATCGGGATTTTTTAAAACAGAATATGATTCAAACAATCGATATTAAATTCAACCAAGAAGTACGCTACGGACAAAACCCACAAGTGTTGGCAAGTTTAATTAATGATGAGAATAATCTCAAGTCATATCATGCAATCGCTGATGAGGAGCGCAAAGATAAAGCCGTTTGTGAACTAATTTGGCGCAAATTATAATATAATTAGGCACGGTTATAGGCCGAGTTTAATTAAAGAAAGAAAGTGCTGCAAATGACGACGAAGGAAGTATTCAAAGTTGAGTTGCGTGACTTAATTTTATTAGGATTTATTGTGGCAATCAAAGTAATCCTTGGGCGCTTTACAATAGGTACAAATATAGCACATATAGGTTTGGGATTCATTGGCAGTGTTTTATTAGGATACTTGTTTGGTCCAATATGGGGAGCTGCTGGTGGTGGAATTGCAGATATTATTTCTTCAGCATTATTTGGCAACCAAGGTGGCTTTTTTATTGGCTTCACATTGAGTGCGATGATAGGTCCTTTTATCTATGGGCTGTTCTTTTATAAAAGTCAGGTAAGTATTTGGCGAATTATTGTGGCAACTTTATTAGTTACTATTATTGTAAATATAGCAATGAATACCCTTTGGCTTCATTTTTTATATGGTATTGATTTTAAGACTGCACTTATTCAGCGAATTCCGCTTGAAATCATTTCACCTTGGATTCAAATGGTTGTCACGTATTTTGTATTGCGGGCAATTTCGCGTGTTAAAATAAAAAGGTAATTGTTAAGTAAAGGTGAAAATAATTAAAGATGAAAATTTTAAGTGTGTCAACGGCCACTAGTCAGCTTAGTGTGGCTCTTAATGAAAATCAAATGGTTGTTGCTGAAAAAGATGAGCAAGATGAGCGCAATCATAGTGAGCATCTTGATCCCTTGATTAATGAAATTTTAGTAAGTAATCATCTTAAACTCAAAGATATTGATCGTTTTGCAGTTGCTATTGGTCCAGGATCATATACTGGTTTACGCATCGGTGTGACTACTATGAAAATGTTTGCGAGCATTTTGCATAAAGAAGTTGTAGGAGTTTCTACTCTAAAAGCTTTGGCAGCAAGTTGTACTGATAGTGATACACTAATTGTTACAGGTATTGACGCACGCAATGATAATTATTTTGCTGGTGCTTATTTAAATCAAAATGGTCATATGGTGAATATTTTGGCAGATGGACATTATTACATTACGGCTTTATTGGATCAAGTTAACCAATATTTAAAAGCTCAAAAAATACCGAAGGTGATTTTTCTCGGTTCGGGGTTTGAAAAGCAAGAAGAATTAATTAACAAATTGACTGTACCTTTTAGTTATGGAACAAATATTCAAAATCAAATTCATGCAGGGTTGATTGGCAAATTGGCTATGGATGAAGAGCCAGTTTCGCCTGATCAACTTTTACCACGCTACTTGCGGCGAACGCAAGCCGAAGTAGATTGGCAAAAGAAAACCGGAAAAGCTTTTGGCTCGGATAATAGTTATGTGGAAGAAGTTTGATTCTTTAATCAATTTTTCGCGGCTAATACCGCCAAAAACAAAACTTTATTTTGATGATAGTATTTTTATGTTAAATAATCATCGATTACAAGCTAGGCGGGCAAGGCTAGACGATATTTTTGCAATACTAGAACTTGAAATTAAGGTTTATGGTTATTTACCATGGAGTAAAGAGTATTTTCAAAATGAATTACAGAAAAAACTGCGCTATATATAGTTGTCTATGACGTGACAAATCTAATTGCGGTAGTTGGAATTCATTTAAATGGGGAAAAAGGTCACATTACCTATTTAGCAGTTTCTCCTGTTTGGCAAAAGCAGGGCTTAGGTACATATTTATTACGATTAATTATTAATTTAGCGCAAAAATGGCATTGTGTACGATTGAGTTTGGAAGTTAGAAAAGATAATAAGATAGCTCAAGAATTGTATTGCCGATTCGGTTTTGTTACTAATTTTGTTCGACCAGATTATTATCAGGACGTACACCAGGATGGTTTGAATATGATATTAGATCTACCAATAAAGCAAAAGAAAGGGAAAAATTTTGGATAGTAAAAATGATATCCGTATTTTGGCTTATGAAAGTTCATGTGATGAGACATCAACCGCTGTTGTCAAAAATGGTCGAGAAGTTGAAAGTATGATTATAGCAACGCAAATCAAAAGCCACCAGCGGTTTGGTGGGGTTGTCCCTGAGGTTGCTAGTCGGCATCACATTGAGGTAATTAGTCAGATAACTGCTAAAGCCTTAACTCAAGCAAATGTGACTTGGCAAGATATTGATGCAATTGCCGTTACTTATGGTCCTGGACTTGTTGGTGCGCTATTAATAGGGGTCAGTGCCGCTAAGGCTGCTTCAATGGCAACGGGGATTCCCTTGATTGGCGTCGATCATATAATGGGACATATAATGGCTGCACAATTAACTTCTGAAATTGACTATCCTGCTCTTGCTTTGCAGGTTTCTGGTGGTCATACAGAAATTGTTTTACTTCAAGATCCAACTCATTTTGAAATTGTTGGAGATACACGCGATGATGCTGCTGGTGAAGCTTATGATAAAATTGGGCGTGTTCTAGGAGTGAATTATCCAGCTGGAAAGACAATTGATAAATGGGCACATGAAGGACAAGATACATTTAACTTTCCACGGGCTATGATGGAAGATGACAACTACGACTTTTCTTTTTCTGGTCTGAAAAGTGCATTTATCAATACCTGTCATCATGCTGATCAAATTCATCAAGAATTAAATAAGTATGACTTAGCGGCTAGTTTTCAAACAGCTGTGGTGGATGTTTTAGCTACTAAAACAATTAGAGCAATTAAAGAATATCAACCTAAGACCTTTATTATGGGTGGCGGAGTAGCCGCTAACCAAGGCTTGCGTGAGCGAATGGAACAAGAAATTGAAAATTTATCTATAGGTTTGAAACCAAAAGTTATTTTGCCAGAATTAAAATTATGTGGTGATAATGCTGCAATGATTGGTGCTGCAGCTTATAATTTGTATAATGAAGGTAAATTTGCTGACTTAACTCTGAATGCGAATCCCTCACTTGAATTACCTTATGCTGATAAAATTTTGTATTAAAAAAGTTGACCTCTTTATTAAAGAAGTCAACTTTTTTTAATATTAACGTTAAAAGTTGTCAAGCTCGATCATGATATTTTCCCATTTCTCATTCGTTTTAGTTAGTTCAGTTTGAATTGCTGATAAGTCTTCTTGTAAAGGTCCAAGTTTGCTAAAGTCAGTTGCAATTAGCGGATCAGCCATTTCGCTCTGAATTGTTTTCTGTTGTCTTTCTAAATTATCAATTTCAACTTCAATTTCTTCAACCTGTCGCTGTAGCTTACGCTTTTGTGAGTCTTTAATTTTTTGTTCCTGGTAAGATAATTTAGTGGCTTTTTGTGCGTCTTCATTGTCTAGCTTAGGAACAATTTTTGTGGTGCTAAGTTGGTTATTTTTTTTATCTAAATAATAAGTGTAGTCACCCTCATAGACCGTCGCGTGTTGCTGGTTAACTTCAACAATTTTATTAGATAATTGATTAATAAAGTAGCGGTCGTGAGAGACAAATAGTAAGGTACCATCGAACTTTTGTAAAGCCTGTTCAAGTACTTCTTTGGCTTCTAAATCTAGATGGTTAGTTGGCTCATCCATCAATAAAAAATTATTATGTTCTAGAGACAAAACGGTTAGGGTTAATCTTGCTTTTTGCCCACCAGAGAGTTGCCCGACAGTTTTATCAATATCTTTTGCTGTAAACAGAAAACTAGCTAATACTGACCTAACATCCCGTTCTGGCATCATTTTGTGACGATCCCAAATAGTATCAAGCACAGTTTTACTAGAATCAAGTAATTGTAATTCTTGATCATAATAACCGATATCAAGCGATGCACCATATTTAATAGTACCCATTTTAGGTTGTAATTTTTTCATAATAGTTTTAAGTAAAGTAGATTTACCAATTCCGTTAGGTCCGATAACTGCAACTCGATCCCCTTTGTTAACTTGTAGATTAATATTATTTACCATAATTTTATCAGGATAACCAATTGTTAAATCGCGCAAAATCAAAACCTCTTTACCAGAGGGATGATCACTTTTGAAATTAATTTTGACTTTATTTTTATGTTTTGGTGGAGTAATGCGATCAATTTTTTCGAGTTGCTTACGCCTGCTCTGGGCTCTTTTAGTAGTTGTAGCCCTGACGATATTTTTTTGGATAAATTCTTCGTCTTTTTTGATTTTTTCTTGTTGTTTTTCGTATGCTTCTTCTTGCTGACGATCCCTTAATTGACGCTGCTTTACGTAATCAGAGTAATTACCTTTGAAGGTTGTTAATTTTCCAAATTGTAATTCAAAGATTTTATTGGTCAAATGATCCAGAAAGTACTGGTCATGTGAAACCACTAAAATTGCACCATTGTATCCTTTAAGAAATGCTTCTAGCCAATCTAGCGTGTTTAGGTCTAAATAGTTAGTTGGCTCATCGAGTAGTAATAGTGGTGGCTTATGTAAGAGTAATTTAACTAAAGCTAAACGGGTTTTTTCACCCCCAGAAAGACTGCCGATAATTTTTGCCCATGTTGCTTGTGGGAAATTGAACCCATTTAAAACAGTTTTGATCTCTGCTTGAAAGGTATAGCCACCTTGTTGTTCAAAATCAAATTGCAGCTGATCATAATTTTTTAGCAATTTTTTATCTTGCGGATGTTCAGCAATTTTTTGCTGTAATTTTTGAATTTGAGTTTCCATATTAATTAATGAAGTAAAAACACTAAGCATTTCATCCCAGATGGTTTTATCTTCGTTTAAACTATTTTCTTGTGCAATGTAGCCAACTTCAATCTCCTTATTAATGATAAATTCGCCATGAGTTGGTTCTTCTTTGCCCATCATTATTTTAAGAAGGGTGGTTTTTCCCACACCATTTGGGCCTACTAAACCAATTCGCGCATTTGCGTCAATTGAAAAATTAACATTGCTAAATAAAGTGTTGGCACCAAATTGTTTTTCTAAATTGTGTCCTTGTGCTATTATCATATTTTTCACCTAAAGTCTATTTTAGCATATGAAAAGCAGATACAGTGGACTGCAAAAATGACTTTTAAAATTTACAACTTTTTTATAAGTAATAAAACAAAAATAACAAAAATTTGTGTTAATTACTTATATTCGCATAGTAAAGTTGTCTTTGTTGTGTTAAAATTTGGTACATTGTGAAAAAAATATTTGCAACTTAAGCAAATTTATAGGTAAAATAATATTAATTGATGATTAATTCACAAAACAGGTGCAAGAAATAATAAAGTTGGAGGCTTTTTATGGAAAAGATCAAAATTCCCACAGCGACAGCTAAAAGACTGCCGCTTTATTATCGATATTTAATAATTTTAAATGAAGCGGGGAAAGAAAAAGTTTCATCAACTGAGTTATCCGAAGCGGTTCAAGTTGATAGTGCATCAATTAGACGCGATTTTTCGTATTTTGGTGCTCTAGGTAAACGTGGTTATGGTTATGATGTGAAAAGCTTACTATCTTTTTTTAAGAAAATTTTGAATCAAGATACGTTAACCAATGTAGCCTTGGTTGGAGTGGGTAATCTTGGTCATGCTTTACTTAACTACAATTTTAAACGTAGTAATAATATCCGAATTTCGTGCGCTTTTGATATTGATGAAAAAATCACAGGTAAGATATTAAGTGGAGTACCAGTGTATCGAATGGATGAATTACAGAAGCAATTAAGTGACCAACAAATAACGATCGCTATTTTAACGGTTCCTTCCACAACTGCACAAAAAACAGCCGATGAAATGGTTGAAGCAGGTATTAAGGGAATTATGAATTTTACTCCAATTCGTTTGTCTGCTCCAAGTGGAATCAGAATTCAAAATGTTGATTTAGCAACAGAGTTACAAACTTTAATTTATTTCCTTGATAGCGATAAGAATAAGCAAACAAATTAAAAGTTAGAGAGGCATTCTAATCTATAAGAAATTAGCACTTTTTTACGTAAAGTGCTAATTTTTTCTTGCAATTTATTTGTAAAGGAGTTATTATCATATTTGTAAGTTAGCACTTGGTTGATAAGAGTGCTAACGGCTAATAATGATTTTAATTAAAATTTAGGAGGGACAAACGTGTTACAACCAATAGGTGATCGCGTGATCGTAAAAGTTAAAGAAGAAGAAGAAAAAACTGTAGGCGGAATCGTCCTTGCTTCTAACGCTAAACAAAAACCAACTGAAGGCGAAGTTGTTGCCGTAGGCGAAGGTAGTTATGCCGAAAATGGTAACAAGATTCCAATGACTGTAACTAAAGGTAACATTGTTTTATACGACAAGTATTCTGGAACTGACGTTAAGTATGAAGGCGAAAAATACTTAGTCCTTCATGAAAAAGATATTTTAGCAATTGTTAAGTAATTAAGGGGTGGATAAAATGGCAAAAGATATTAAATTTTCAGAAAATGCAAGACGTTCCTTATTAAAGGGTGTTGATAAATTAGCTGATACAGTTAAGGCAACGATTGGTCCAAAAGGAAGAAACATTGTTTTAGAGCAATCATATGGTAACCCTGACATTACTAATGATGGAGTAACAATTGCAAAGGCAATTGAACTCAAAGATCACTATGAAAACATGGGTGCAAAATTGGTAGCAGAAGCTGCTCAAAAGACCAATGATATTGCTGGTGATGGTACTACAACTGCAGTTGTTTTGACTCAAGCCATTATTCGTGAAGGAATGAAGAACGTAACTGCTGGTGCAAATCCAGTTGGAGTTCGTCGAGGAATTGAAAAAGCTACTAAAGCAGTTGTTGACGAATTACATAAGATTAGTCATACTGTTTCTTCTAAAGAACAGATCGCTCAAGTTGCTGCCGTTTCATCTGCCTCAAAAGAAGTAGGTGATTTAATTGCTGACGCTATGGAAAAAGTTGGTAATGATGGTGTTATTACTATTGAAGATTCTCGTGGAATTGAAACCGAATTATCAGTAGTTGAAGGAATGCAATTCGACCGTGGATATTTGTCACAATACATGGTAACTGACAACGATAAGATGGAAGCTGATTTGGATAATCCTTACGTTTTAATTACCGATAAGAAGATTTCTAACATTCAAGATATTTTGCCGCTATTACAAGAAATCGTTCAACAAGGTAAGTCATTATTGATTATTGCTGATGATGTTTCCGGAGAAGCTTTACCAACGCTTGTTTTGAACAAGATTCGTGGTACTTTCAATGTTGTTGCTGTTAAGGCTCCTGGCTTCGGTGATCGTCGTAAAGAACAATTGCAAGACATCGCAGCTTTAACTGGCGGTACAGTGATTACAGAAGACCTTGGTCTTGAATTAAAGGACACTAAGCTTGAACAATTAGGTCAAGCTCGTCGCATTACTATAACCAAAGATTCAACTACTATTGTTGATGGTTCTGGTTCAGATGAGGCAATTAAGGATCGTGAAGATTCAATTAGAAAGCAAATTGCTGAAACAACTTCTGACTTTGACAAACAAAAATTACAAGAACGCCTTGCTAAATTAACTGGTGGTGTAGCTGTTATTCACGTTGGTGCTGCTACTGAAACCGAATTAAAGGAACGCAGATACCGAATTGAAGATGCCTTGAACTCAACACGTGCTGCTGTTGACGAAGGCTATGTTGCCGGTGGTGGTACTGCTTTAGTAGATGTTAAGGGTGCAGTTAAAGATTTGAAAGGTGATAATGCTGACGAACAAACTGGTATTAATATTGTTCTTCGTGCTTTGACTGCTCCAGTTCGTCAAATTGCTGAAAATGCTGGTGAAGATGGTTCTGTCATTTTGAACAAACTTGAAAGTCAAGAGATGGAAGTAGGCTATAATGCAGCTGACGGTAACTGGGAAAACATGGTTGAGGCCGGAATTATTGACCCAACCAAGGTAACTCGTACTGCTTTACAAAATGCAGCTTCAATTGCTGCTTTACTGTTGACTACTGAAGCAGTAGTAGCCGAAATTCCTGAAGATAAGCCAGCAGTTGATCCAAATGCCGCAGCTGGTGCTGGTGCTCCTGGTATGATGTAATTTAAATATGCTTATCTTTAAAAAGACTGTTCATTTGAAGTGAGCAGTTCTTTTTTTTTTGAAGTAGCTAATGATAACCAGAACAAGACCTAATTTGACAAAAAATAATAATATTAGTATTTTAAATTAATATTATTTTTTAATGAAAGGGAATTTGATGGAATTTTTAAATTTAATTGGTGTTCTAGTAATTGTACTGGGATTTGCTATTGGACTAGATACAGTGGGTGTGGTCGTAATCGCTGCTCTAGTAACTGCCTTGGTTTCCGGAATTGATTTTGTTTCGTTCTTGCGGATTTTAGGAAAAGGGTTTATGGATAACCGTATGGTCTCACTCTTTTTCTTAACATTGCCAACAATTGGTATATTGGAAAGACATGGTCTTAAGAAAGCAGCTGTCAATTTAATTCAAAAAATGAAAAATTTAACCCCAGGTCGAATATTCGATATTTATTTGGCAATAAGAGAAATTGCATGCATCTTTGGTATCACATTGCAAGGACATGTTCAGTTTATTGCACCTTTGATTAATCCTATGGCACAAGCTGCTGGTAAGGTAAATCATGAATTAACAGAACTAGAGATTGATCAGATTAAGGCAAGAGCTGCAGCTAATGAAAATTTTGGTAACTTTTTTGCTCAAAACTTATTTGTGGCGTCTTCAAGTGTTCTCTTGATTTCTAGTACAATGAAATCGTTGGGGCATCCGATTACGCCATCGGGAGTTGTATTATATACGATTCCTGTTGCTGTAATTTGTTATCTCTTGTGCTTATTCTATAATCACATGTTTGATCAAAAAATAAAGAAGGAGAAATAAATGGTAACATTGATTAACAATCTTTTATTGGCTTTCTATATTTTAATTGGTCTGTTCTTTTTGGCAGCAGCAATAGAATCGTGGCGTGATCAAACAAATCAAGTGCGCTGGGGTACAGGCTTATTTTGGTTTTTGTTTGCTGTTCTCTTTTGCCTTGGTCAATGGTTACCAAGTGAAGTGAGTGGTGGATTAATTATCTTCATCGCTTTGCTTTCATTATTTAAGCAAGTTCGTGTTGGTCATATTAAAGAGCTTAACGAAAAAGTTGCGGCTGATACTGTAAAACGAATCGGCAATTGGATTTTTCTGCCAAGCATTTTGCTTGCGATCTTAGCCTTAGCAATTGCACAATATACAAACTTAGGAGGTCAAGTTGGCATTGGAATCGCTGCAATTGTGTCATTAATTGTGGCGATGATACTAACTAAGTCAGATGTTAAAACTGCTTATGAGGATTCTCAGCGAATGGTTCGTTCAGTAGGCTCTGCTGGGATTTTGCCACAATTATTAGCAACACTTGGGGTTGTCTTTACCGCTTCAGGAGTGGGCGAAACTACTGCTAAAGCGATCTCAGGTTTATTCCCAATTGGTAATCATTTGTTAGGAGTTTGTCTTTACTGCGTGGCAATGGCTATATTTACAGCAATAATGGGTAATGCATTTGCTGCATTCGCTGTGATTACGGCTGGAATTGGAATTCCTTTTGTTGTTGCTCAAGGTGGTTCGCCAGTAGTGGTTGCAGCTTTAGGGATGACTTCTGGCTATTGTGGAACTTTGGTAACTCCAATGGCGGCTAATTTTAACACTTTACCAGTTGCTTTAATGGAAATGAAAGATCAATTAGGAGTAATTAAGCAGCAATTGCCAATTGCAATTAGTATGTTAATCATTCAAATTATTTTGATGTATTTTCTAGCATTTTAGTGATTAATTGAGGAGAGAACAATGAAAATTTTAGTTACAGGTTTTGATCCATTTGGTACTGATAAAATCAATCCTGCTATTGAGGCTGTTAAACGTTTGGATGATAAAATTGCTGATGCGAAAATTGTAAAACTTGAGATACCGACAATCTTTAATGAATGTGCTAAAGTCGTGCATGACGCAATTGTTGAAGAAGATCCAGATTATGTTTTGAATATTGGTCAGGCAGGAGGACGATACGGCTTAACTCCTGAGCGGGTTGCGATTAATTTTGATGACGGTCGAATTGCTGATAATAAAGGCTATCAACCAATTGCTATGCCAATTCAGGCAAACGGTAAAAATGCCTACTTTACCCAATTACCTGTTAAAGCTATGGTACGTGAAATTCGGAGTGTTGGTATTCCAAGTTATGTTTCTACAACAGCTGGTACTTTTGTTTGCAATCATATTATGTATCAAGTTCAGTACATGATTGATAAGGAATTTCCACAGCTTAAAGCTGGCTTTATGCATATTCCCTATTTACCAGAGCAGGTTGTGGCTTTACCAGAAACTCCAAGTTTAAGTTTAAAAGATGATGTTCGCGGAATCACAGCAGCAATTAAGGCAATTGTTCAAATGGATGGTAAAGAGGATATTAGGACAATTGAAGGGCATATTGCCTGATTAAGCTAAGCATTGTACATGGAGGCTAAGCTTAAAATTATAAAAAGATCGTTTACTTACGGTCTTTTTTCTTTTGTATTCTCGATTAGCGTATAATAGGTAACAGTAATGAAACAGAAGAAGAGGTATAAATGGCTAACGCAAATACCACTCCGATGATGGAGCAATATTATGAAATCAAGAAGCAATATCCCGATGCTTTTCTATTTTATCGCGTCGGTGATTTTTATGAATTGTTTGAAGATGATGCTGTTAAGGGGGCTCAAATCTTAGAATTAACTCTGACTCATCGTTCCAATAAGTCAGCTCATCCAATTCCTATGGCTGGTGTGCCACATGTGGCAGTGAATTCGTATGTTGATACGCTTGTGGAAAAAGGTTACAAGGTAGCCCTTTGTGAGCAGCTAGAAGATCCCAAACAAGCTAAGGGAATGGTAAAACGGGGAATCATTCAGTTGGTGACTCCAGGAACATTGATGAACGACAAACCAAGTGATGCTAAGGATGCTAATTATTTAACGTCTCTTGTCAGTACCCAAAATTCTTTTGGGTTGGCCTACAGTGATTTATCTACAGGTGAAATTTTTGCTACACACTTAAAAAGTTTTGCTGCGGTTTCAAATGAGTTATTAACTTTAAGGACTAAGGAAATGGTATATGCTGGCCATTTAAATAGTCAAACTAGTGACTTTTTGCACAAGGCAAATATTACTGTCTCTGAGCCAGCACAAGTAAAAGAACAACATGCCGAAGTCTCATTTGCGGAGCAGAAACTAACAGATCCTGCTGAAAAAGCAGCAGTTGAGCAATTAGTGAAATACTTATTGCAAACCCAACGCCGTAGTTTATCGCATTTGCAGGTAGCTCAAAGCTATGAAGTGAGCCAATATTTGCAAATGTCACACACTGTACGCGATAATCTTGAATTAACTGTTTCTGCTAAAACTGGTAAAAAAATGGGTTCATTATTCTGGGTACTTGATAAAACCCATACAGCAATGGGTGGACGGTTACTCAAACAGTGGTTAGCAAGACCACTTCTTTCAGTTGAACAGCTTAATAAGCGTCAAGAAATGGTGCAGTCGCTATTAGATGAATATTTTATTCGAGAAAACGTGATTGACGCGTTAAAGGGAGTATATGACTTAGAACGCTTGAGTGGACGTATTGCCTTTGGTAATGTAAATGCGCGAGAACTTCTGCAATTAGCCCATTCACTTGAAGCAGTACCAACTATTCTTACTACTTTGGCTAAGTCTAATAGCAAATCTTTACAACAATTTGCCCAAAAAATTGATCCATTAAAGGGAGTAGCGAAATTAATTACCGCGACTTTAGTCGATCAGCCACCAGTACTAACAACAGAAGGTGGTTTGATTAAATCAGGTGTTGATCAACAGCTGGATCGCTATCGTGATGCAATGAATAACGGTAAAAAGTGGCTAACTGAAATGGAAAAAAGTGAGCGTAAGAAAACTGGAATTGAAAATCTTAAGGTCGGGTATAATAAGGTTTTTGGATATTATATACAAATCACTAACTCTAATAAAAATAAGGTACCGCTTGATCGCTATACACGTAAACAAACGCTGGCGAATGCCGAACGCTATATCACACCTGAACTAAAAGAGCATGAAAATTTGATTCTTGAGGCACAGACTAAGTCTACCGATTTGGAATACGACTTGTTTGTCAAATTACGTGAGGAAGTTAAGAAATATATTTCGGCATTACAGTCATTAGCAAGCCAAATTGCTGCTTTAGATGTTTTTTGTTCTTTTGCTCAGATTGCTGAAGAAAATAATTATTGTCGGCCACACTTTCATAGTAATTCTCAAGATATTGAAATTAAATTAGGACGTCATCCAGTTGTTGAAAAGGTAATGAGAACGGATGCTTACATTCCTAATGATGTTAAATTAGATAAAGGAACCGATATCTTTTTGATTACTGGTCCTAATATGTCTGGTAAAAGCACTTATATGAGACAGATGGCATTAATTGCAGTGATGGCACAAATAGGTTCTTTTGTTCCAGCTGAAAAAGCAGAATTGCCAATATTTGATCAAATTTTCACTCGCATTGGTGCTGCAGATGATTTGATTTCAGGACAAAGTACGTTTATGGTTGAAATGACTGAAGCCAACGATGCACTTCAGCATGCAACTAAACGTAGTCTTGTTTTATTTGATGAAATTGGACGAGGAACAGCAACCTATGATGGAATGGCCTTAGCGGGCGCAATTGTACAGTACTTACATGATGAAGTAGGAGCAAAAGTTTTATTTGCGACACATTTTCATGAGTTAACTGCTATGGCACAAACATTACCACATTTAAAAAATATCCATGTTGGTGCAGCTCAAGAAAATGGTAAATTGATTTTTCTTCACCAAATTTTACCCGGACCTGCTGATCAAAGTTATGGAATCCACGTTGCTCAACTTGCAGGATTACCACATAAAGTTTTGCATAAAGCACAAGAATTGTTACAACATTTAGAAGAACAGGGTAGTGGCTTGGATTCTAGTGCAAAGCAGTTGGAATTATTTAAAATCACCCCAACTGATCCATCTTTAAATTATGATCCAGATATATCTAGCAGTGAAAAACAATTGCCTAATAAAAAACAAGAAATTTTACATGAAATTGCTAATCTTTATTTGAATGATAAAACACCGCTAGAAGTAATGCAACTTGTTAAAAATTGGCAGGAAGACTTGAAGGATGAAGACTAATTATGGCAGAAATTCATGAGTTATCTGAGAATTTAGCTAATCAAATTGCCGCTGGTGAAGTTATTGAGAGACCAGCAAGTGTTGTTAAAGAATTAGTTGAAAATTCGATTGATGCTGGTAGTGATCGTATCCAAATAGAATTTTTAGATGCTGGACTAAAGAAGATTGTAGTTCAAGATAATGGAACAGGAATTGCTGGTAACCAACTTGATTTGGCATTTACAAGGCATGCAACAAGTAAAATTGAAAATGAACATGATCTGTTTAATGTTGATACACTTGGTTTTCGTGGAGAAGCCTTAGCTTCGATTGCAGCAGTTAGCCATGTTGAAGTATTAACAAAAACCGAAAATATGGTGGGCAAACGGGCCGTATTTGATGCTGGTATTAAAAAAACTCAAGAAGATGCTGCAGCACCTTTAGGTACCCGAATTACTGTTAGCGATTTGTTTTATAACACACCGGCTCGGTTAAAATACTTACGTAGTCCTAGAACTGAAATCATGAAAATTGTTGATATTATTAATCGAATTGCTCTAGGTTACCCTCAAATAGCTCTAACATTAAAAAGCGAAAAACGTATTTTACTTAAAACTGCGGGTAACAAGGTTCTTAAACAAACTGTTGCAAGTGTTTATGGTCGAGAAATTGCTGAAAAGATGTTGTTAATCAAGGGGAGTGACCAAGATTTTACAATTTCTGGACTTATTTCTAAACCAGAATTAACCCGTTCAACGCGTAATTTCATTTCGATTTTACTTAATGGTCGGTATATTAATAATTATCAATTAGCTAAGGCGGTAATGAGTGGCTATGGTGCTAACTTGACAGATAGGCACTATCCAATTGCAGTAATTAAAATAGTGGTTGATCCATTTCTAGTAGATGTGAATGTTCATCCAACAAAGCGAGAAGTGCGGTTATCAAAAGAGACACAATTAAGTCGACTAATTACAAGTACTATTAGTAAAGTGCTTTTGCAAAAAGATGCTCAAGCAGATGGGCTTGGTAATTTATCTTCTGTTAAAACTGAAACTTTAATTGATCAATTAAAGTTTGATTTAAATAAAGATGTAGTTGAAACTAAGCGTAGGTCCCAAATTGAGGATGAGGTGCAAGAAAGTCAGCCACTAACAATTAAATCTCCACAAGTGATGCACTATGTTGATCTAAGTATTCCACGTGAAGATGATTATTATGTAATTTCTAAAAGCTGGTCCCAAAATGTGGCTATTCAAAAACGGTTACGACCCTTTTCTAAGCGAGTGATTACTGAAAAACTTACCTCAACTGGAGATGACGTTCTAACTAATAGTCTACCTAACTTAGAATTCGTAGGAAAAGCTGGCACCTATCTTATTGCCAGTAACAAGGGAGATTTATATTTGATTGACCAGGTGGCAGCAAGGCGATTGTTATGCTTTGAGAAAATTAAGAGTGCACTTGTAAAACAAAAGATTGCTCAACAAACTTTGCTGACACCATTAATTCTAAATTTTGGTAATTTAGAATTTATTCAAATAAGTTCTAAACTAACGGAAATAAAAAAAATAGGAATTTTTTTAGAAGATTTTGGTCAAAATACTTTTATTTTGCGTACAACTCCGACCTGGTTACAGGATGATTCGGAAAAGGAAATACGCACAATTCTTGATTACTACTTAAATGTTGATCAAAATAATTCAACTAAATTAATCGACCGAATTGCAGCAAATCAAGCTCAACAAGTTGTTGTAGGCAAAGAGCAGTTAAGTAATCTAGAATGTAAGGATATTTTGACTAAATTACGGAAAATAGAGGATCCGTACCACGATGCTAAAGGTAATGTTGTTCTTATTCGTTTACGAAAAAATGAATTACGCAAAATGTTTAAAAAGGATGAATAATTAATGTATGAGTATTTAATAGGCATCATTACTGTTACTAAGCCTAACTACCTTGTCATTGAAGTTAATGGTATTGGGTATAAAGTATATAGTCCGACACCTCTTGAATATCAAGAAGGTCAAAAAGCTAAAATCTTCATTGAACAAAGTGTGCGTGATACGGCTATAACGCTTTATGGCTTTCGAACAGAAGAAGACAAGGGTTTATTTTTGAAATTATTGAGTGTTAGTGGTATTGGTCCCAAATCAGCTTTAGCAATTATGGCGGCAGAGGATAGTAATTCTTTAGCAGAAGCAATTGAGCAAGGAGAAGTCAAATATTTGACACGCTTTCCAGGTGTGGGTAAAAAAACCGCTTCTCAAATCGTCCTTGATTTAAAAGGAAAATTAGGTGATTATGTACAGCAGGTCAATAAACCTATAGGTCAAAATGTTTCACCAGAGTTAAATGATGCACTGCTAGCATTACTAGCTTTAGGCTACACGAAAAAGGAAGTTGATCGAATTGCGCCAAAATTAGATGATTTAGCTGAGACAACTGCTGATCAATATATCAAAAAAGGCTTGGCGCTTCTATTAAAGCGTTGATTATTGCTATAATAAAAAAGTGTGTTAAAAGGGAAGTGAGACCGGTGGCAGATAAGGAAGATCAAATTGTTTCGGGTAAAATTCAAGGAACGCAGGAACAGCAGACAGAATTTTCGCTAAGACCGCAAAAGTTGAGTGAATATTTGGGACAACAGCGAGTTAAAAAGGAATTGGCGGTTTATATTGAAGCGGCTAAAAAGCGGGATGAATCGCTTGACCATGTTCTGCTTTATGGACCACCAGGTCTTGGGAAAACGACATTAGCTTTCGTTATTGCTAATGAGTTAGGGGTTCATCTTAAAAGTACAAGTGGTCCTGCAATTGAAAAGGCTGGTGACTTGGTTGCCTTGCTGACTGATCTTAATCCGGGCGATATCTTATTTATTGATGAAATTCATCGGTTAGCAAAGCCGATCGAGGAAGTTTTGTACTCAGCAATGGAAGACTATTATGTAGATATTGTGATTGGTGAAGGTCAAACTACCCATGCGGTTCATGTTCCCTTGCCACCGTTTACTTTAGTAGGTGCAACGACACTAGCAGGGCAATTATCTGCACCTTTACGTGATCGTTTTGGAATTGTTGAACATTTGCAGTACTATAGCGCTGATGAATTGCAAAAAATTGTTTTGCGTTCTAGTAATGTCTTTAATATTAAAATTGAACCAGAAGCAGCACATGAACTAGCTCGTCGTTCACGAGGAACACCGCGGATAGCTAATCGACTACTTAAACGAGTGCGAGATTTTGCTCAGGTCAAGGGAGAAAAAATAATTTCTTTCGCAACAACTAAAAACACATTGCAGCAACTTCAAGTAGATGATGAAGGTCTTGACCAGACAGATCGGAAGATTTTACGGGTAATTATTGAAAATTATCAAGGTGGTCCGGTAGGTATTCGGACATTGGCTGCTAATACAGGAGAAGATTTTGAGACAATACAGTCATTATACGAGCCATATCTGTTGCAACATGGCTTTTTAATAATGACGCCGCGCGGTCGAATGGTTACGGAAAAGGCATATTTGCAGTTGGGATTGCCAATCCCACATGAATAGTGCAAATCTGACTTATTTTCTGTATAATTAAGTGATTGTTAATTTGAAAATGATGGGGTGTAAACATGAATACTTTATTTTTAGCAGCTAATAATGGTGGTAGTAATAATATGATGATTATTATTACGTTTGTTTTAATTATTGCTTTAACTTATTTTATGATGATTAAGCCGCAAAAAAAGCAACAACAGAAAAAAGCCGAAATGATGAATCAGTTGAAAAAAGGGGATAATGTTATCCTGATTGATGGTTTGCATGGTAAGATTGATTCTGTTAATACCGAAGATAAGACTGTAATAGTTGATGCCGATGGAATTTATTTAACCTTTAGTCGAATGGCTGTTCAACAGATTATACCAATGAAAGATAATGGTACAACTACTAAGACACTTGAGAAACCGGCAGAAGATGCTACCGAAAATCAACCGGTTAAAACAGCAAAAGAAGAAAATTCTAGTGAAAATAATGATTCGACTTCGGAAAAATAATAATAAATAAAGTGCCTATCGGGCACTTTTTCTTTTAAGAGAATTTAATAACCAATTGCTAAAAACTAAAGTTTGCAAATAAATTATTATAGAATAAAGTTAATACAAAGTAAGTAATTGAGAGGAACTCTTATGAAAAACATTCCAGTTGTTATGATTATTTTTGGTGGTAGTGGTGATTTAGCACATAGGAAACTCTATCCAGCATTATTTAATTTATATGAGCAGAACTTGATCCATGACAATTTTGCGGTGATCGGAACGGCTCGGCGACCGTGGTCGCATAAATATTTACAAGAACAAGTTGTTGATGCTATTCATGAAACACATGACAGTGTAGATGAAAATGATTTAGCCGCTTTCGCTAGTCATTTTTATTATCAATCTCATGATGTAACTAATATTGAGCATTATGAAACTTTGAAAAATTTGGCTGAGGATCTTGATGCACGTTATAGTGCTCAGGGTAACCGGATATTTTACATGGCAATGGCACCACACTTTTTTGGAACAATCGCCGAACACATTAATGATCAAAATTTAACGAGTACTGGGTTTAATCGAATTGTGGTGGAAAAGCCTTTTGGTCATGATTTGGTTTCTGCTGAAGAACTTAACCGGCAAATCACCGCTTCATTTGATGAAGATGATATTTTTAGAATTGATCATTATCTTGGTAAAGAAATGATTCAGAATATTTTGCCAATGCGCTTAACCAATCCGTTAATTAAAAATGTCTGGAATAAAGACACGATTAAGAATATTCAAATAACTTTGTCAGAACGTCTTGGAGTTGAAGCACGAGGCGGTTATTATGATACTTCAGGAGCTCTTCGTGATATGGTTCAAAATCATATTTTTCAAATTATCACGCTTTTGGCTATGCCTGAACCTAAAGATTTAACTGCTCAAAGTATTCATGCGGCAAAACAAAAGCTTCTTGAAAGTTTGATTGTTCCTTCTAAAGAAGAGATTGATCAGCATTTTGTACGTGGCCAGTATCTTGGTAGTGATATGACTTTTGGCTATCGTGAAGAGCCTAATGTTGACACCAACTCAAAGACTGAAACTTTTGTTGCTGGCGAAGTAAAATTTGAACAAGGACCTTTAGCAGGAATGCCAATTTACTTTAGGACTGGTAAGGAAATGCGTGAAAAGAAAACACAAATTGATATTGTTTTAAAGCATATGTCCAATTTATACGGGCAGGCTCATTCTAATAATATTTCGATTGTTGTTGATCCTGATATGAAAATTTATATTACGATTAATGGTAAAAAAATTAGCCAGCCGGGAATTCGGCGTGAAAATTTAAGTTATCTATTTTCTCAAGAAGAGCAAGACAAAATACCAGATGGTTATGAGCGGTTGTTGCACGATGTCTTTGTTAATGATTCAACCAATTTTACTCATTGGAGTGAATTGAAAAATTATTGGAAATTTATTGATGCTATCGAGGCAGCTTGGCAAAAAGATAATGATAATGGGCAAACTCCGGTCCAATATATACCGTACAGAATGGGACCAAAAGAAGCAGACCAGATCTTTGAATCGGCTATCGAACATTGGATTTATGAATAATTATGACCTACTTCCGCGTAATGATACGAGTCGAAAAATTATTCATATTGATATGGATGCTTTTTACGCTGCAGTTGAGACCCGTGATAATCCGGATTTAAAAAACAAAGCCTTAATAATTGGACAGGATCCACGTCAAAATAATGGCCATGGGGTAGTGGCAACTGCTAATTATTGCGCACGTAAATTTGGTGTTCATTCTGCGATGTCTTCAATTAAGGCATTACGATTAATCCCTGCAGAAAAAATAGTCTTTTTACCGCCAAATTTTTCTAAATATCGCCAAGTTTCATCCGAAATTCATGAAATAATGCATGATATTACAGATACTGTTCAATCAATTGCCTTAGATGAGGCGTATTTAGATGTTACAACAAATAAATTAGGAATAACTTCTGGTGTAAAAATTGCGCTTCAGTTACAGACCCGAATTTATCAAGAAGTTGGGCTCAATTGTTCATTTGGGGTAAGTTATAATAAATTTTTAGCCAAAATGGGTTCAGAATATGCTAAACCTTTTGGTAGGACTGCTATTTTGCCAAATGAAGCCCTAGAATTTATTGCTCAACAAAAGATAAATAAATTTCATGGTATTGGTCCAAAAACACAACTTAAACTTGCAAAATTGGGTGTGTATACAGGAAGAGAATTACAACAAATGAGCGTTCGTAGCCTACTCAAGCATTTTAACCGGATGGGTTATATTATGGCTGAGCATGCTAATGGAATAGATTTATCTCGTGTTATTCCAGATGATGAGCATATGCGTAAGTCAATTGGAATTGAACGAACTTATGAGCCTTGTGTTTACGATGAACAATTGGCTTTAACCAATATCCGCAAGTACGTAAGTATGTTAGCTGATAAACTACAAGAGCATAACTTATTTGCCAAAACAATTGTTATCAAAATTCGTAATAATGCTTTTGAAACGATCACTAAAAGACGAAAATTAAGCCATGCAACTAACTCTTCGCTTGAAATTTATGAGGCTGCAAGATATTTGTTTGAAACAGTTTCTGCTCAATTTTTGAGCGATGGTATTAGGTTACTGGGAGTAACTGCAACCGATTTTGCAGAAGCCGAATTTACTAATATAGATCTGAAGCTCTTTTCTGATTGAAGCTCTTTTTTGTTAAACTAATAAAGAATTTTAAAAAATTTGAAGGAGAAAATTAATGAATACCTTTTCGCAAATATACGAAAAAATAGAACAATATTCAACAATCATTTTTCATCGCCATACAAGTCCAGATCCTGATGCATTGGGTTCTCAAGCGGGACTAGCTCGGTCATTACGTCTCCAATTTCCTGAGAAACGTATCCTGTGTGCTGGTGAAAATGACGAAGGTGATTTGGAATGGATTAATCAGATGGATCAAGTCAAGTCATCAGATTATCAAGGTGCATTGGTTATTACAACTGATACGGCTAATACAGCACGAATTGCAAATAAACTATATAGTCAAGGGGACTTTTTAATTAAAATTGATCATCATCCAGATGTTGAGCCATATGCTGATTTAAGCTATGTTGATGATGAGGCACCAGCGGCTTCGCAAATTGTTGCAGATTTTATTATTGAAAAGCATCTTCCATTAACTAAGGAAGTAGCATACCCATTATATGCTGGCATTGTGGGAGATACGGGACGCTTTATGTATCCTGAAACCTCTAAGCATACTTTTTTTGTAGCGGCTAAATTGGCGCAAACTGGAATCAATATTAATGAAATTGCCCGCAATATTAGTGACGTTACTTTTGCTCAGGCAAAGCTGCAGGCAGAAGTCTTGGAACATATGAAAGTCGATCCAAGTGGAGCAGCATATGCAATCTTAACACAAGAAAAGTTGTCAAAACTTGGGGTTGATTCTGAAGAAGCATCGTGCACTGTATCAACCCCAGGTCGAATTAAAGACATTCTTGCTTGGAATGTTTTTGTTGAAAAGTCAGACGGAACGTTTAGAGTGCATTATCGTTCAAAGGGGCCAATAATTAATGGCCTTGCCGCTAAACATAATGGTGGTGGCCATGCTCTTGCCAGTGGCGCCAATGCAAAAAATTTAGTAGAAGTTGAAC
The DNA here is from genome assembly GCF_003692825.1 of Lactobacillus sp. ESL0228. Taxonomy (NCBI): domain Bacteria; kingdom Bacillati; phylum Bacillota; class Bacilli; order Lactobacillales; family Lactobacillaceae; genus Lactobacillus; species Lactobacillus sp. ESL0228. Next base: position 2,268 of record NZ_REHJ01000009.1, on the reverse strand, counting down.
AAATCTTTGCTGAATTGGTACAAGTAACTAAGGAATATCAAAAATCGCATGAATAATATTTTTAAAGATGAACAACTTAAACCAGCTATAAGAACTGGCTTAACCAAAATTGATTTTACTGAACCAACTAAAGTACAGGAAAAAGTAATTCCCATTCTTTTAGCTCATAAAAATGCTGTCGTTCAAGCTGTGACTGGTTCAGGAAAGACGCATTCTTTTCTAATACCTGTTTTAAATGATATTGCTTCTGAAACGCACTATACTCAAGCTATTTTGACAGCACCGAGTCGAGAATTAGCGGAGCAATTGTATCAAGTAGCACGTCAGTTGCGGGATGCTGCTAATTTACAGATTTCAATTGCTAACTTGGTAGGTGGCAGTGACCGAGAACGGCAACTTAAAAAGTTGAATAACCAAAAGCCACAAGTTGTAATTGCTACCCCAGGTCGTTTGCACGATTTTGTTGAGAAAAAGATTTTATACTTAGATTATGTCAAAGATTTAATCATTGACGAAGCTGATATGACTCTGGATATGGGTTTTCTAAGTGATATTGACTTTATTATTCAAAGGCTTCCTAAAAATACGACACTAGCCGCCTTTTCTGCTACAATTCCAGTTAAATTATCTAATTTTTTGCGCAAGTACATGGCGAAACCAGAACAAATTGTAATAGACAATCCGTTAGTTATTTCGCCTACGGTTAAAAATGACTTAATTGATATTGGTAGTAAAAGTCGTAAGCGGCTTTTATATCAATTATTGACTATGGGACAACCATATTTGGCCTTAATATTTGCTAATACGAAACAGAACGTTGATGAATTAACACAGTATTTACAAGAAGAAGGATTAAAGGTTGCTAAAATTCACGGTGGAATAACTGAACGTGAACGTAAGCGAACTTTACGTGAAGTAGAAAATGGCCAGTATCAATACGTTGTTGCAACAGATTTAGCCGCTCGCGGATTAGATATTGATGGGGTTAGTCTGGTTGTTAACTATGAGATTCCACGAAATTTGGAATTTGTAGTTCATCGCATTGGCAGAACTGGGCGTAATAAAATGACAGGTCATGCTGTAACACTAATTCGTGAAGAAGAAATGACACGGATTACTTCGTTAGAACAAATGGGAATCCACTTTGATTTTGTTGAAATCAAAAACGGAGAATTGGTTTTGCGTAAACATTATCACCGTCGAGATACTGTCAAATTTTCTAGTCATACCCTTGATCCGAATATGAAAGGTTTTGTTAAAAAAACAAAAAAGAAACGTAAGCCAGGATATAAAAAGAAAATAAAGCGGGCAATTCAGCAGGATAAAGCGCAGAAAAATAAAATTGAGCAACGTCATAAAATGCGTAAAGAAAAAGCGCAACGAAAAAAGCGGCGTGATCGAAAATAAATACTTAAAACAAAACTGAAATCTTCAGTTTTGTTTTTTTTCTTATAAATTAATAACCTTATATTTATATATTGTTAATTAAAATAATTGTTTTTTTGGTATTTTTTATTGTTTGAAAGCGATATAACTGTTATATTTTATTTATCAGAATTTAATTAAGAGGTGAATTAAAATTGTTGACAATTAGGGCGGAAAAAATTCTAAAGCAGTGTTTATCAGAGCAAATCGTGCATAAATATACCGTATTAGAATTCTGTCAAGCTGCAAGTATTAACCGGGGAGTATTTTATCAGTACTATCGAAATATTAGTGATCTATTTTTATCGGTAATGATAATCGAGATAAGGAGAACTTTGCGTTCTACCAAAAACGAAAGTATTGGAAAGATGTTTTATAGAATGCTCATAAAAATTCGCGAGAATAAATTTTTCTACTTAAACATGCTAACAATTGCAAAAGATTTGCGAGAATTTTATCAGGTTTTAAATAAAGAATTAGCGCATGCAATTGAACTTTATATGCGACCAAGAGGAGCATTTTCAGTTAGAAAAATCGAATTAGTTTCAAATGGCATTTATGCAATTGTTTTGAACTGGGTCTTAAATGAATGTAAAAATGATATTCGTGATATTTATCAGTGTATATATCTGCTGCTAAAACAGGTTGAAGAGCCAACAAAACAGTTCTAAGTTCAATACTCATTTAAACTAAAATTGAATAAAATTATTTTTTTCAAAAAAAGCTTGCAAAAGAAGAAAAAGGTTGCTAATATAAATAACTGTCGTCGGGCGAAAGTCAAAGAGACAGAAGCGAAGAGGACAAAAAACATTTGAAAGAAAAGCTTGACAAAGGAAAGCTGAT